>JANYGY010000050.1 GCA_025362255.1 Planctomycetales bacterium | reverse complement strand
GCCGCCCATGCCACGTTAGACGATCGAAAGTGGCATGGGCCGATTACTGCTCCAACAGCTTCAATACCGTTTGCGGAACTTGGTTCGCTTGGGCGAGCATCGCCGTGGCGGCTTGCTGGAGGATGTTCTGTTTTGAGAAATTCGCGCTTTCGAGGGCGAAGTCGGTGTCGCGCAGTTGGCTTTCACTGCCGGTGAGGTTTTCGATGGCGACGCGCAGCGAATCCAAAGTGGTCTCGATCGAGTTGCTTTGGATCGCTCCGAGGTGTCCGCGGGTGGCGGAAACTTCATTGATCGCGGCGTCGATGACTTTGAGCGCATCCTGGGCGCGGCCCGTGCTGAGGGCTTTGCCGTTGGTCAGCGACTGCAAGGTCGCAAGGCCGGTGGTCACCAGGCCGGCGCTGTAGCCGAGGGCGCTCGCGCGCATGTCGGGAATGTCGATCGCGACCTGCTGATTCGCCAGCGCGCCGGTGTGGATCTGCGTGCTGCTGTCGCGAGTGGCGCTGTAGCTGACGCTGTAGGGGATGACCGAACTGGCGCCCACCACTTTGTTTGAAAGATCCTTGAACGTCACGCTGAACGCGCCGGGACCATACGCGGTGAAGGGTGCTGCGGCCTCGGGGCCGCCGGCGAGATTGGTGAACACCAGGCCATTGCCCGAGGTCACCTGCTGGTCGAGCGTCAGGGTGCGCGTGGTGCCCGCGAGATCGACGTAGTTCACCTGCACCTGGTGGTTGGTGCCATCGATCGTGAAGGTGTTGGCCGCGGTGGTCGCGTCGCTGTCAAAGAGGCCCGCACTGCCGTTCATCGCGGTGCTCGAGATGCTCAGATTCCCCGCGCCGAAGCGGGTGCTTTCGATGACGAACGCGCCGGTGGTCGCGGAAAAGGACGCCTGCACGCCATAGGTTGAACCACTGGCGTTGATCTGCGCCAGGACATCGCCGACGGTGGTCGAGGCGGTGATCGTCAGCGCCTGGGAGCCCAGCGGGCCGGTCAGATTCACGGTGGCCGGCACGGTGCTCAATTGCGTCGCGCCGGCGAACAAAGCATCGCCTTGCCATAAGCCCGCGATCGGCGTGGTCAGCGTCGGCGGGGTCGCGGGACCGGCGGAGGTCGACAGCACCACCGCGGTCTTGGCCTTGTCCAAGGTCAGGCCAGGGGCGGGCATCAGGATCTGCAACGCGCTGCCTTTGGTGATGCCGCCTGGCAACAGGCCGGCGTCGAAGCCGAGGCTCTCGACATACGGCCGGGCGGCGACCGACAGCTGATTGCCGCCGAGCGCACCGCTGAGCAGCGGCAGCGAGCCAAAGCGGGTGTCGGTGGCGATGCGATTGATCGACCCGATCGCTGAATCCAGGTCGTCCTGCAGCGCGGTCAGCGCGGCGGGATTGGTCAGCGCCTCGTTGGCTGCCTGCAAGGCGAGCTGACGCATCCGATTGAGCAGCGAGGAAGTTTCATCGAGCGCGCCGTCGGCGGTCTGCAACAGGTTGACACCCGCTTCGCTGTTCGAGGTCGCCTCCTTCAGGCCGCTCACCTGATAGCGTAGAGCGTTGGCCAGGACCATGCTCGCCGGGTCATCACTCGTATGGTTCAGGCGAAAGCCACTCGACAGCCGTTCGACCACCCGCGACAGATCACGATCGGCCACGGTCAGCGACCGATGCGTACGCACCGCGGTCGCATTATAGTTGACGCCTAGGCTCATGAGGTGACCTCCAAAGAGCGATAACGCATCGCCCGTGCCGAAGCCGCGCATACGTGCCCAGACCAGTCAGCGTCGGGATTGTCCTCGTCGGCGCGGCGCCACGCTTTCGCCCATGATCGGTTACGGACGCCAACACATCGACGACCACGACATCGCAGCGGTGACCGCCGCCCTCATGGGGGACATGCTCACCTGCGGGCCCGCAATCGAGGCCTTTGAAGCCGAGCTATGCCGGATCAGCGGCGCTGCGCATGCGGTGGTGGTCAGCAATGGCACCAGCGCGCTCAAGCTGATGTATCAGGCCGCCGGCGTCGGTCCGGGGAAACGGGTCGGCGTGCCGGCGGTCACCTTCGTCGCGACCGCCAGCCAGGCGTTGCTGCTTGGCGCCGAAGTCGTGCTGTTGGATGTGGACCCGCAG
This sequence comes from Planctomycetales bacterium, assembly GCA_025362255.1. GTDB lineage: Bacteria > Planctomycetota > UBA11346 > UBA11346 > UBA11346 > CAIUVD01. The sequence goes on along the minus strand of JANYGY010000050.1, from coordinate 14,725 downwards.
TCGCTGAATCTCACCCCCGAGATCCTCGAGCGTTGCCGCGAGCATCTGGATTTCGTGGTGCCGGTGCATTTCGCCGGGCGATTGGTCGATCTGCCGGGAATTGCTGCGGTTGCCGCCCGCAAGGGCATCACGGTGCTCGATGACGCCGCGCACGCATTCGGATCGACCTGGGGCGATGATCCGGCACGCCCCGAATGGCGCTGCGGTGATGGGCGTTTCAGCCGCGCCACGACGTTCTCATTTCATCCGGTGAAAAACATCACCACCGGCGAAGGCGGCGCGATCGTCACTCCTGATCCGGTGATGGCCGCGAAGTTGCGCAGTCTGCGCCACCACGGCATCCAGCATGGCGATTTCCACGGCGACCTGGCCGCGGTTGAAAGCAAGGCGTCGTGGTACCACGAATTCCACCACCCGAGCACCAACGAACGGTTGTCGGACATGCAGGCGGCCTTGGGCGCCAGCCAGTGCCGGCGTCTGGCGGACTTCAAGGCCGAGCGCGCGCAGCAGGTCGATCGCTATCGCCGCGAATTGCCGGCGCATGCCCGGCCGCCGGCCCCGGCCCCGGGCCAGCAGCCCTTCTGGCATATCTGTTCAGCCCAGGTCGATTGGCTGGCGATCGGAAAAACCAGAGCCCAGACGATGGTCGAGGCGCGCGCCGCAGGTATCGCGTTCATGGTCCACTACATGCCGCTGCACCATCATCCGATCCTGGCGAAGGTCGCCCGCGCCAGCGACCTCGCCGGCGCTGACGCCGCGTTTCCGGGGATCCTGTCGATCCCGTGCTACGTCGGACTCACCGCTGCTCAGCAGGGCCAGGTCATCGCTTGGCTCACTGCCCTCAAACGCTGACGAGGTGACGGTCGGCTGGCGGATGAGATAGCGCCACCGGCCCTGGACAGCGGGCGGTGATCGTCAGCCGCTCAATCGGTAATGGGCGATCGACGACGGCCGTGCAGATGTCGAGGCTCGTCCAGTCAGTGAGCATCCGCCGCCAATCAACCGCGGTGGTGAATGTTACGGTGCCGACATCGCCCAGCGATTCGCGGGCGGTTCCCGGACCAAAGGCGCGTGCCACCAGCAATCCGCCCGGCTTCAGCACGCGGCGGATCTCGGCGAGGGTGCTGATCATCGCCGGCAGCGGATTATGGCACAGACTAAGGTTGTCGATCACGCCATCGAAGGTGGCATCGGCCCACGGAAATGGCCCAGTGAAATCCAACGTTTCGGCGGTCGCGCGATCGAGCAGGTTGTCCTGGGCTAAGCGATAGCGGCAGCGCAGCACGGCTTCGTCGCTGCCATCGACGCCGGTTACCGTCCAGCCCTCATAGGCAGCGAACCACGTCACGGCACCTGCGCCGCAGCCGAGATCGAGCAGGCGGACATTGCGCCGCGCATCGGGGCGCCACGCGCGGCACAGGGCGGCGACGATCTCCTCGGATGGCCAACGGCCCCATTCGCGAGTCGCGTGCATGGCTTTCCAGGCTGGGTCCATGGTCATCTCCCTTTTCGACGTGATCAAAGTAACGGCGCCAATCAGGTTGGCTTGAGTAAAACCGCAAACGTCTGACGCAGCGGTTCACTGGTCCATGGTTCAAGTTGGCGTTGGCGCGCGACCGCCCGAGCCAGATCCAGGCGCTGCCGCCCGAGCAGCAGGCGCAACGCCGCGAAACAGGTTTCCGGACGCTGCACCGGACAGCGTTGCGCGAGGGCCGCCACTTCGTCATCGGTGACGACCGAGGCGGCGGTTGAGCCAGTGCGGATCAATTCCAACACGGCGCTGTCCGCGAGGTCGGGGTCGGTGATGGTTGCCGCAACCGCGACGGCCTCAGCCGGTTTCTTGAGTTCGAGCAACGCCGCCACGCGCACCAGGCGCGCAGCGTCGGCCTGGCTGCCCAGCGCCCGGATCGGCGCGCACAGTTCCAGGGCAGCGAGCGGCTCGCCGTGTTCGAGGTGCCAGCGCGCCGCCGCGACCACAGTGGCCTCGCCGAAACAGTCGGGGAACGCCATCAGCACGGTCTGCGGTCGCGCCGCCGAACGCTCGACCAGCAGCGCTAACAAGTCGTCCGGCTCGACGGCCATCAAGACCGCCGGCTGCCGTTGTAGCAATTGGCCGACCGAGGCATTCAGCTCGGGCCGATGTCGCAGGGCACAGCGCGCCAGCTCGGCGATCACGCGCGGCATGGTGGGCGGCACTGCCCACAGCCACGCCGGATCAAGCACCTGCGGATGCGCGCGGCTGACGATCAGGCGGGCGACGTGCAGTTCCTCTTCGCGATCGGTGATCAGCGCGAGATGCGCCGCAACCGCTTCCACCGGCAAGGCGGCTAATTCGATGGCCCACGCGATCACTCCGCCATCGGCGCGGTACGTCGCCAAGGCGTTCAAGAGCAGGAGATCATCTTCGACGATCGCATGGGTGGCGGCGGTGCGCGCGAGAAGCACCGCCAACGCGCCACCGGCCAAGCTCGCGCCGCGGACCAGTTCGCGACCACTGCACCGCTGCAAGGAATCTTCAGGGCCGAACATCGCGAGGCGGCGGATCAGCGTGCCGAGCTGGACGTGGATGAAGGCTTCGCGCACGGGTTCGGGGTCGCGTAGCGTTTCGAGCGTCCACTCGCGCAGGCCGGCGAAATCGAATGCGGCTGCTGTGCCCGCCGAGGCTGCTGAGGCTGGCGAGGCTGGCGATGCTGCTGATGAAGCGACGAGTTCAGGCGTGTTCACGGGAAATCTCCTCCATCGTCGGCTGCAGGCGTTCGACGCTGCTGCTCAGCGCGTGGCACAGATCAGCCATCCCTTCAAGCAGCACCCAGCGGCTGCGCGCGGTCGAGGCGGTGCGTCGGCGCAGTTGCGCGCCGGCGTTGGCATTGTGCAGCGCCGAGCGCAGGAAATACGAGAACACTTGGCGATTGCCCGGCGAAACCGGCGCGGCGAGGTCGAATCGCTTGGCGAATGGCTGCGGATCCCAACCCGCCGCCGGGCCGGCCATGGTCGCGTGCAGCTCATCGCGCAAGGCGCTGGCCCACGCGCGAAAGGCGGTCGCATCGCTGGCCAGGGCCCGCGCACGGATCGCAAAATCGGTGTACCGCGCCGGGACTCGCGGCGGCAAGGTCAGCGGCGGCAAGACCGGCAATGAATCAGGATCCGGCAACGGCGCCGCGTGGGTGTGATCGATGTGAGCATAGATCCGGTCGTGGGCATTGACGTTGTAGACCATGCGCCCGGCGCGGCTGGCCAGGAACACCGTGTGCGCGATGTCGAAACGGAAGCGATCCCAGTGCGCGATCGAGGTGACCATCCCACCGCCGTTGCCGGGCACCATACGGTCTTCCATGCCCTCGACCGGCTTGGCGCCGTCGCTCTTGGCTTTGCGCCATTCGTTGGCCGCATGCGCGGCGCCTTCCCAGTGACTCGCACCGGCTTGACCCCCTGCTGCAGGACCAGCATCGCGGGCGAGGTCGTGGCCGACCAGCCACACCGGGCCGCTGCTGATCGCCAGAGCCACCGAGACCGCCAGCGTGCCGGTCGACATGCCGCTGTTCACCCGGTGGGTCGCCCCGGGCACCAACCAATCATAGACCCGATCACCGCAAGATAATTGGATGCAGCGCTCGTCACCAAACGGCGCGATGAGCTGCGGTACGCACAGCGGCAGCCCGGCGAATATCGCCCGGCTGTCGGCGGTGCGGCGGAAAAATGGCAGGATATCGTCGGTCCGTTCAAGCGGAGTCACGAAATGCGGATCGATGCCGGCGTCAACCAGGCCGGCGTATACCGCATCGCAGGCGACCAGGATGCAGCGATCGCGCAGCCGGCGAAGCGTGTCGAGATGCCCCTTCAGCGACGGCCCGGCAGCGATCGCGATCACCGGGGTGGTGCCGTAATATCCGGCCATCTCGGCCAGCGTCGGCGCCGGCAGGATCTGGCGGGCGTTGGCCGCCGACTGCACGACACCGGTAAATGAATCGAGGATGTCATTGCCGTACGACAGCGGGCGATCGCCGAGCAACGTCAGCAGCGGCTGACGCAACTGTTCGCGCACGGCAGTGGCGGCGGCAGTCAGGGGATGGCCATCGACCAGGTCGAACCCGGCGAGGGCGGCAATCGCCTCATGGGTGCTGAACTGCTCGACCACGAAGCGCTCGCAATCGCCGACGGTCGCCAGCGGCACGATGCGCAGCAGGCCGCTGGTCCAGGTGCCGGCTTCCAGGCCGGTGACTGACCGCGCGAACGCAGCTTCTTCGCCGGCGAAGAGAAAGATCAGGACGTTCTTCTGGCGGATGAACGCATCCTCAGCCAAGTTGCGGATCAATTCGCCATCGCCCCAGCCGAGCACCAGCACGGTGCCGTGATGAGTGGTGCCGGCAGCGCGCAGACGGCGCTCACGATCAGCCTGCGATTGCGAAGCGATGTTCGGAGCTGGCGGTTCAGCCTCGGGCAGCACCGCGCCCAACGCCGGGATCAGCTCGATCAAGGCGGCGCGGCGCGTGCGATAATCGGACATGGGCACTTTCGGGTTCAAGCCATCAACAAGACTTCACGCTGAAGATCTCAGGCTCAGCGTGCGCTTTGAATCACCTTACTGCAAGAGCTTCAGCACGCCCTGGGGCAGCTGGTTGGCCTGCGCGAGCATCGCCGTCGAGGCCTGGACAAGGATATTATTTTTGGTGAACGAGGCGGATTCCATCGCGAAATCGACATCACGAATGACCGATTCGGCGGTGGTCAGATTCTCATGCGAGACGCGCAGCGACGAGAGCGAGGTCTCCAAGGTGTTCGCCTGGAAGGCACCGAGTTGACCACGGATCGTCGTCACATCGTCGATCGCCTTGTCGATGACCTTGAGGCCTTCAGTGGCGTTGCCCGAGATGAACGCGACGCCCTTCAATTGCGCAAGGGTGGAATAAGTCCCCGAGCCACCGATGCCGAGCGATGAGGCCACGGCGCTCTGCACCTGCACGGTGGCCGTCTGATTGACGTTGGCGCCAATCTGGAAGGTCGCTCCCGAACGCGTGCCATCGATCGCCCCGAAGACGAATCCGGTCGCCACTGAGGTGGTCAGGACAATCGCACTGCCGCCAGAACTGACCATCGTCAGCCCGGCGCCACCAGGATAGGTCGTGCCGCCGGTGGCGGTGAAAACGATCTGCTGCGCGGCCCCGACGCCCGAGGTCGCGGTGCCGTTGGTGCCCGCCTGACCGGTGTACAGAAACAACGTGGCCTTGGCATCGAGGCCAGCGGTCTTGGCCACCGCCATCGTCGAAGCGCCAGACGAACCAGCGACATATTGCACGCTGAAGTCGAATGACTGGCCGTACCCGCGGGAGGTCAGCGTTACATCGCCTGAGCCGACCGCACCGGTGACCGAGGCGACAAAGCCGACTTGCTGACCAACTGAATTGAGCTGCTGGAGGAATTGCGCTTTCGTCGTGCCCGAGCTGACGGCGATCGGCGCGCCGTTGACCGACAGGGTGAATGCGCGCTGCACGACATCGGTGGCCGCGGCCAGCGCGAGGGTCGTTCCGGTCCAGATGTCGTTGGCCGACGCCATGGTGATGATCGCCGACGACTGGGTCGCCTGCTGGGTGATCTGGAGGGTGTGATATCCTTTGACCACACTGCCGTTGGAGAGCTGGGTGCTGTAATCACCCCCTAAGCGCACCGAGGCCACCGCGCTGCTGTTCGAAGACGCTGACGACAGCGAACCGTCGAGCAATTTCTTGGTGCCGAACTGGGTGTTGTTGGCGATCCGGTTCATCGAGTCGACGATGTTGTCGAGCTCGGACTGATCAGCCGCGAGTTGGTTGGTGTCGTTGAGGCCGTCATTCGCAGCATGCAGGGCGAGTGAGCGCGCCTTGTTGAGCAGCGTGCTCATCTCATCGAGCGCGCCCTCAGCGGTCTGCACCAGAGTCACCGCCTGTTCGCTGTTGGCCATCGCCTGATTGATGCCGGTGATCTGCGCCCGCATTTGCTCGGAGATGATCAGGCCGGCCGGGTCGTCTGAGGCGCGATTGATGCGCAATCCGCTCGACAGCCGTTCGAGTGATTTGGACACCGCGTCGGTATTCTTCGCCAAGTTGCGATGACCGTTCAAAGCGGAAACATTGTTATTGATGCGCAGGCTCATGTCGGTCCTCCCGGGTGGCGGTCCTGGCCCGTGCGGGGCTGGCCATTGGACGAGATGGAGAACGCGTGCGCCGTGCCAAACATCGGATCACTAGCAGTGGTGGGAGTCCATTCAGACGCGCGACGGGCGGTGATTGCGGTGAAGGCAGCGATGAAACAACGCACCCCGGCGGAAACCCGCCGGGGTGCGTTGCGTCAACCTGTTGCGGAAACCGTCGGAGATTATCCGAGCAGCTTGAGCACGCCCTGAGGCAGCTGGTTGGCCTGCGCCAACATCGCGGTCGAAGCCTGGACCAGGATGTTGCTCTTGGTGAAGGCGGCCGATTCCGAAGCGAAATCCACATCGCGGATGGTCGATTCCGCAGCCGTCAGGTTTTCATGGGCAACCCGCAAGCTGCTGATCCCGGTCTCCAGGGTGTTGGCCTGGAATGCACCAAGCTGGCCACGGATGCCGGTGATGTCGTCGATCGCCTTGTCGATGACCTTGAGCGCCTCGGTTGAGTTGCCCGAGATCAGCGAACTGCCCTTCAATTGCGACAGCGTGGTGTAGGTGCCCGAGCCGCCAATACCGAGCTGGGTCGCATTGGTCGATTGCAGCGAGACGGTGGCCGTCTGCCCGGCATTGGCCCCGACCTGGAAGGTCGCGCCTGAACTGTTGCCGTTGATCGCGCCGACGATGACCACACCCGTACCGACCGAGGTCGCCAAGGTGATCGTGCTGCCACTGCCCGAGCTCATGGTCAGGCCCTTGCCGGCGGAACCGGTCAAGGTGATGGTCGTCGCCGAACCGGTGTTGGCCGTGCCGTTGGCGCCAGCGGCACCGGTATAGAGATACAAGGTGCCGTTGGCATCAACGCCCGAGGTGATGGTCTGGGTCAGGGCCGAGGCGCCGGTTGCGCCACCGACGTATTGCACGTCAAAGGCAAACGATTTGCCGTAATCCTTGGCCACCAGGTTGACCGCACCGACGCCACCGGCACCGGTGACATTGGCGGTGAAGCCGATCTTGCTACCGAGGGAATTGAGCTGCTGGACGAACTGATTCTTGGTCGTGCCCGAAGCGACATTGACGGTCGCGCCGTTGATCGAGATCGAGAATGCCTTTTGAATAACTTCTGAACCGGAGGCGAGAGCCAAGTTGGCACCGGTGAAGATGTTGGTCGCGCCGCCCGAGATATCGAGCACATTGACCGCTTGCGCCGCGGCTTGGGTGATGATCAGGGTATGAAATCCCTTGGTGGCCGCCGATGAGCTGAGCAGGGTCGTATAATCGCCACCGAGTTTCACCGAATCGACCGCCGAGTTGTTGCTGACACCGTTGCCGAGCGTGCCGTCGAGCAATTTCTTGGTGCCGAACTGGGTCGTGTCCGAGATGCGACTCACAGAGTCGATGATATTATCGAGTTCGGCTTGGTCAGCAATTACCGCGTTGGTGTCGTTGATCCCCGAGTTCGATGAATGCAGGGCCAGGCTGCGCGCCTTGTTGAGCAGGCCGTTGACCTCGTCGAGCGCGCCTTCAGCCGTCTGGACCATGGTCACAGCTTGTTCGCTGTTCGACAGCGCGGTGTTCAAGCCGGTAATCTGGGCCCGCATCTGTTCCGAGATGACGAGGCCAGCCGAGTCGTCAGCCGCGCGGTTGATGCGCAAGCCGCTCGACAAGCGGGCAAGAGATTTGGAAACCATCGCGTCATTTTTAGCCAAAGCATTTTGGCCATGAAGTGAGTTGATGTTATGATTGATGCGCAGGCTCATGATTCCTCCGTGGGGTCGAGCCGTGAAGCGGCGTCCGTGCCGCGTTAAGTTGGAGCCGGCGACATGCCGTCTCCACAACCATTGACGGCACGCCGCGCGTAGACTTGAGGACTGATTGGAGAGGTCGTGGTGGATCCGGTTTTTCAGCGAGCAGCCCGTATCGGCACGTTCCATGCGTTGCCGTTCAACATGCTCCAGACGTTGCACAGCGATGATTTCGAGGCCGTTGACGAAACAGCTGCATCGACTTGTCCGCCAGCTCCTGATTGGTCCTCAAGTCCTTGTTGGGGGTGCCGATGCTATTTGTGCGCACTCCGCTCTGGTTTTTCATCAGAGCAGTTCGCCCGAGGTGCCCCATGAGTCGAATCGATGCCCAACTCGCGACCCAGGTCGCGGATGTCGTACGCCCGGCGCAAACCAGTCGCGATCAGTATCTGCAGACTGCCGCGGCAATCCAACGCAGCGCCGCGGCGACCGCAGATGACGGTGTGCTGGGCACCGACGCACCGTCTTCGCCGCCCGTGGCCGCCGCGCCCTCGGCGGTCGAAGTGCGACGAGCCGCGGCTTACGTCAAACAGGTGATCGAAGCCGCCAGCGGCAACAAACTCACCTTCGACGTTGATGACACCGGCAAGACCCTGCTGGTGAAAGTCGTCGGTGATAAGGGCGAGGTCATCCGCCAGATCCCGTCAAAGGAAGTGCTCGACCTCCACCGCCGCATCGACTCGATCATCGGCGCGCTCATCGATCACCGCGCCTGATTTCGGCCCGTAGATAACTGCAGCCCAGGAGCGCCCATGCCATCCGTCGACGGACTTGCCTCAGGCATCAAATTTAACGACATCATCGATGCGTTGATCAATGCTGATCGCGCCTCGACCGCGGTGGTCGAAAAACGCAAAGCGACGTTTCAGACGCGGCTCGAAGCCGTGCGCTCGTTCAACACCAAGCTGTTGTCGCATCAACTCGATCTCGCCGCTCTCAATCGTCCGGCCTTGTTCAATGTCCGCCAGGCAAGCTCAACCAATGCCGCGGTTCTCAGTGGCACCGCCAGCGCCACGGCGATTCCAGGAACCTATCAATTCGAGGTGACCTCGGTCGCCAAGGCGCATCAACTGGCGACCGTCGCGCAACCGGACTCGACGACCCCGCTGGGCGCGGGCACGGTGTCGTTGCAGCTGGGTTCCGGTGGCATCAGCACGATCGCGATCAGCGCCGGCACCAGCAGCCTCGGCGGCATCGCCCAGGCGATCAACGACGCCGCCGCCGGGGTCAAAGCTTCGGTGCTCAATGATGGCTCCGGCTATCGCCTGCTGCTCACCAGCTCTGCCACCGGCACCGCCAGCGCGATCACGGTCAGCGGCAGCGGGGCGCTCGCCAGCACCTTCACCGGCCTTAGCACCTTGCAGGCCGCCAGCGACGCGCAGGTCAAGATCGGCAGCGGGGCCGGCGCGCTGCTGATCACCCAATCGTCGAATACCTTTACCGATGTCCTGCCCGGGGTGTCGATGACCGCGGGGGCCGTGGGCACAGCGACGATGACCGTGGGCACCGATACCGCCTCGACGATCACCTCGATCAAATCATTCGTCACCAGCTACAACGACCTCGTCCAGTTCATGAAGGACAACGCTTCGTACGATGTCTCGACCAATAAGGCCGGCCCGCTGTTCAGCGAAGGCGACGTACGCAATCGGTTCAATTCGATCACCCAGTCGTTGCTCACCTCGGTCAATGGGCGGCCCAATGGCCTGTCGTCGCTGGTCTCGGTCGGCATCTCGATCGATCGCGCAACCGGTCGGCTGGCGCTCGATCAAGGGGTCCTCGCCGACAAGCTCGCCACGGATGCCGACGGGGTCGGCCGGATCTTCGCCAATGGCGGTGTGAGCAGCGATTCCGGCGTGCGTTTCGGCCTGCTGACCGACAAGACCCAGACCACCTCGCCGTTCACCGTCGATGTCATCCAACCGTCGTTTCAACCGACGGTCAACGGCACCGCCGATGTCGATGCCAGCACGGTGATCGACGGCACCAACCGCGATCTGTCGATCAACGTCAATGGTCGCGACTATGCGGTAACCCTGGCCAGTGGCACCTACACCGGCGCGCAACTCGCGACTCATCTGCAAGCGGTCCTCGATCAGAAAATCACCACGGTCAGCGATAAGGTGAAGGTCGGCTTCACCGCCAACCGCCTGGCCTTGACCGGTGCGGTGTACGGCACCGCTGGCACGGTGCAGGTGGCCGCGGCATCGACCGCCAACAGCGTCCTGCGCTTGGCGGTGAATCGGACGTATGGCCAGGATGTCGTCGGCAACATCAACGGAGTCGCGGCGACCGGCGCCGGACAGTCGCTCGCGGGGATCGCCGGCACCGCCGCCGAAGGCCTGCGGCTGTCGATCACCGCCACGGCCGCAGTGTCGGGCGCCACCCTGACCGTGACCAAGGGCTTGGCGCAACTCGCGGGCGAACGGGTCAAGGCGATGACCGACGGCACCACCGGCGTGCTGGTGCAAAAACAGGATTCGATCTCCAAGTCGATCGACACGCTGACCAAATCGATCACCGCCGCCGATGAGCGCTTGGCCCTGCGCCGCATCCGCTACCAAAAGCAATTCCAGGCGATGGAGACCAGCATCCAGAAGTCGAACTCGCTCAGCTCATATCTCGCCGGGCAGATCAAAGGCTTCGAGAATGCCGCCAAGGGCGCGTGATGAAGCCGCTCAAGTCGTCGATAAAATGACCGATCATGACTCAAGATCCAAGCGATAAGGAACGAACCATGGGTGCTGCCAATGCTTACGCTGCCTACCGGAATGCCGAGTTGCAGACCATCCCGCAGCGGGATCTCATCGTCAGGTTGTATCAAGGTGCCGAGCGCTTCTTGATCCAGGCCCAGGCGGCGATCCACAACAAGCAGTTCGAGATGGCGCACTCCAATTGCCAGAAAGCCAAGGCGATCTTCAGTGAGCTGATGGCAACTCTGAATCACGAACAAGGCGGCGAGGTCGCCGGTCAGCTCAAGGAGCTGTACCTGTTCCTGATCATCAAGACCGTCGAAGCCAACCTGCGCAAAGACGCGGTCCTGATCAGCAAATTGCTGCCGATCGTCGCCACCCTGCGCGAAGCCTGGCAGCAGATCCCCGACGAGCACGCCCAGGTCACCAGCATGCCGTCGGCCCACGACGGCCATCTGTTCAATCTGCGGACCTGAGCGCAGTTGCGCAGATCACCAACAGACTGGCAGCGCTCACGCGGTGAAGCCGCCCGGTACGCCCTTGGTCACGATCGACACGGCGTTGTGCGGATGCAGCGATTCGACATGTACGGCCTCGACCCGGAAATCGGTGATCCGGGGGTCGCGATCAAGTGCGTCCTTCAAGCGACGGCCGGCATCCTCGCAAAACATCAGGTTGCTGCCGTTGAGGCGCGCGAATTCCTGTTCGTCCTCGCGTTTGACCGCGGCCTGCACCGGGGTCCGCAAAGCGTTTTCAACCAGATCGATCAACTCGGTGAAATCCGGGGCAGAGGCTGACTCGCCGGATTCGCCAGAATCAGCCACTTCGACTTCCAGCACCGCGTAGCTGCGCTGCGCGTGCGGAGTCGCGACGATCGACGATTCCAGGCCCAACCAAGCGTGCATCGCCTCGACGCTGAGCACGTCGCGGCCGGCATGCTGAGCCATGAACTCGGCTTGGACCAATTGCCGCGACAGCGCCGCCGAGCACGGGCAGGTGCTCGAATAGGCGACCGTCACGCCCAGGCGAAAATGGGCTCGGGCCTGGCCCTTGGCGTCGAAGCTCAGATCCCCGGACAAGGTCACCGGATACACTCGCCACGCGCTGTTGGCGCTCTTCAGCGCCGGCCGGCGAAGCAGATGGTCGAAGCTCAAGGTCAGCGACGCGCTGTGCGACAGGCCCGCATGACTCTCGACGAATCCACCGAGGATCCGACGCACCACCGCCAGGGTCAGGGGCTCGGCTTCCAGGGCGTTATTCAGCGTCAGATACAGCCGCGACATGTGGATGCCTTTGGCCTGCGGATCATCCAGACTGACGAACGCATCCGCCTTGGCCGGAGTCCGCGACAGCACGCCATCGGACCCGCGCAACAGCACGGGAACCTCGATCGCGGTCATCCCGACGCGGTCGAGGGTACCGGTGAATGGGCTTTTGGCGTGGCGAGCCACATCGGGCATCGCGCCGGCCGTCGGCGTGGTCAGGAATGTCATGTGGCGGTGATTCTGCCGCCGACGCGGAATTGGCCATCCCTGGGTCCACCCGTGGATGGTGGGTTTCCCGGCTGCGGGCGACTGACGAATTGACCTGCCCGCATCGGGTTGTTTAGTGCGTCATTCGTTTGGAGACCCCGATGGCAATTCCCCGGGTGGCCGTAATTCGCGCTGCCGGAACCAACTGTGATGTCGAGACGGCCTATGCCTTTGAGCTGGCCGGCGCACAGACCGAGACCTTTCACGTCAATCGTCTGCGCGAAGATCCGGCGCGCCTGCGGAATTTTCAGGCCCTGGCGATTCCCGGCGGATTTTCCTACGGCGATGATGTCGCCTCGGGGCGGATCTTCGCCAACGAGCTGATGACCTGCCTGCGCGACGAACTGCTCGCCCTGATCGATCGCGGCGGATTCGCGATCGGCATCTGCAATGGCTTCCAGGTGCTGACCAAGGCTGGACTGCTGCCGCGCCTCGCTGCGCCTGGCGCAAGTCCGAGCTCAGCCACCAGCACCACGCCGCAGGCGACGCTCACCGACAACACCTCCGGCGTCTATCGCGATTGCTGGGTGAAGGTCACCGGTGATCGCACGCGTTGCCGGTGGATCGCCGATGACAGCGAACTCGAACTGCCGGTGGCCCACGCCGAAGGTCGCTTCATGGCCGATCCGGCGGTGATCGCCCAGCTCGCCGCCGCCGGGCAGATCGCACTGCGTTACACCTCGGGCACCAATCCCAACGGCTCGACCGCCGACATCGCCGGCATCTGCGATCCCAGCGGCCGGATCTTCGGCTTGATGCCTCACCCTGAGCGCTTCCTGCGCTGGGAAAACCATCCGCGGTGGACCCGCGAACCGCGCCAGGCCGAAGGCCAGGGCGTGCGCTTCTTCCGCACTGCGGTCGCCGCGATGCGCGCGGCCTAAGTCGACGCCTGCTTCTTTCGTTCTTTTCGTCAGCCGTCCTCATCCGTCTTCATCTGTCTTCATCTGTAAGAAGGAGATCCCATGATCCGTTCCGCCTGCTCCGCGACCCTGCTGGCAATGGCCAGCCTCCTGCCCCTGCTTGCCGCCGAGGCACTCCACGAGAACAAGCCTGCTGAGACCAAGCCGGCCGAGGGCAAATCCATCGACGTCAAGCCGGCACCCGCCGCATTGTCGCCAGAGACCGAAGTCATCGAGGGCCGGCAGGTGCTGGTCACGCCCAAAAAAGAGCTGTCGTTCAACGTCAAAGCCGACGCCGACGTGCAGACCCGCGAGCTGTGGTACCGCAGCTTCGACGGCAAGGCGTGGGGCGTGTGGCAAAAGCACGGCATCAACTTCAATCGCGATACCCCGATCACCTGGGCTCCACCCGAAGGCCATTGGCAGATCTACCTGCGCAAGATCCTGACTTCTGGGCTGTCGATGGAGGCGCCGACCGAGGCGACCAAAGCCCACCAGGAATTCATCATCGATCGCACGACGCCGGTTGTGGCAGTGAAATTCCCCGCCGCCAAGGCCAAGCTGCGCGGCGGCGAGCGCTACGCGATCACCTGGGACGCCCAAGACCCGCACCTCCGCGCCAGCCCAATCTCGATCACCTGGTCGCGTGATGGCAAGGGCACCTGGGACACGCTCGCCGAGCGAATTCCCAATAGCGGCAGCTTCGATTGGACCGTGCCCCGCGACATGACTCTCAGCGGTGTGATCCGCATCGAGGCCACCGACAAGGCCGGCAACACCGGCTTTGCCGAAGTGTCCAGCGTCCTGGTCGACTCGATCAAGCCCAAGGGCCGCGTCGTCGGACCGACGATCAGCGCCAAGGGTGACCTCGCGCTCGATCTCGACATCAAGGACGAGGGCCCCGCCGGACTCGCCAGCGCCCAGTTGTGGGTCAGTCAGGATGATGGCACCAGCTGGACCCAAGGGCCGTTCATTCAGGATCCGCGCACGGTCTCGTGGAAGGCTCCGGGCGACGGCAAATTCCGCCTCGCGATCGTTGCCACCGACCAGGCCGGCAATCAGAGCGCGATGCCCAAGGGCAAGGCCGATGACCAGACCGTGCTGATCGTCGACAGTGCCGCTCCGGTGATTTTGCTCACCAGCGCGATCGGCATCATCCCCTCGGAAAAAGCCGGCCCTACCGCTCAGCGCGACTTCAAGCCGGGCGATAAGGTCCAAGTGCCGTTCGCGGTCAAGGACGTGAATCTGGCCGCCAACACGGTCAGCGTGTATTTCCAGAGCGACGCCGCCAAGGGCTGGACCGAGATCGGCAAAAATCTGCCCGCCGATCAGACCTTCCGCTTCGACGTGCCCAAGGTCGAGACCAAGACGGCGAAGATCAAAGTCACCGCGGTCGATGCCGCTGGCAATATCGGCGAAGCCGTGGCGACGGAGTCGTTCACGATCCAGACGACGGTGAAGGATGACGGCGAGATTCAAATCGCGCCTTGAAAGCCGAGGGGGCGCGTCGCTCCGGGGCGATCCATCAACTGGGTTTGGCCTGCGGCCTGCACCCGGTTGATGGTATCGCCCCTGCGCTCCTTCGCCCCCTCAGACTCCCCCTTTCAGCGCGCCGGGGCGGCGCTCGACCAGGTGGGTTCCACCCCCTGGACCCTGGGCCGAAGGGGCCGCTGCCCCC
>JANYGY010000048.1 GCA_025362255.1 Planctomycetales bacterium | reverse complement strand
GCCGCCCATGCCACTTTCGATTCGATCTGAAGTATTTCGTGGCATGGGCAGCTCGCCCATGGGTGTGCGCTGATCAAAAGCCAAGCCAGGAATTCGCGGCGTGTTACCGCAGATTTTGAATTGAGGGTCTTAGCCGACTAGCATCGGGCCTTGCGCCTTTATGTCGTCCAAACAAGGAGACTTTTCTTCTCTCGTTCACCGACTGCCTCAATCAACTGTGGCGATACCCTCAGAAGCAAAGACAAGGCAGAACCGATGAACGCATCGCAAAATCGGCCAGCTCTAAATGGAAGCGGTCTACCGATAACTCTAAGAAAAATGGAGGTAATTAGCCGACCAGCATTGGATCACTTACCTATTTTTGCGGCACCGCGCGCAGGCCGCTGAGATCAAAGCCGACCTTTTCGGCTATTGATTTCATCGTGGCGATGTCGGCTGCCGGTGGATGTGCTTCACGGTGGAGAAGCCAGAGGTAGCCGCGATCAGGGGTGCCGACGACTGCCCAGCGGTAGGTGTCTTCTAGACCAAGAATCCAGTAGTCGCCTGCAAACGGCCAAAAGAAGCGGACCTTGAGTTTTGCTGGGCCAACAACCCACGCTGTCGCTGTCGCAATATCTAATTTCCCATCGAGGGTCTTTGCATGTCCGCTGTTCAGTACCGCAATGCGACCGTCAGGGCGTAACGAATATTGTGCCGTAACGCCGACGAGTCCGCGCTCAAACCAATGATCGAAGCGTTCGATCTCATACCACGTACCCGCATAACGCGTTAGATCGACCGCTGCTACGGTGGCTGGTGGTGGCCGAGAGGGCGTACAGCCGGTCACCCCTGCAAGGAAGATGAAGATCATGGACAAGAAAAGCGCAGAGGGGCGGGTCATTTATTCATCCTGCATCTCGGTTGGTGCGAACCAGAGATGAGAAATCACTGAGGATCACATTCGGGGGCATGGGCGGGTTGCCGATGATGGTGAGCGCAACCACGCATGGGCGGGCCGCCCATGCCACTTTTGAAGTGATTCGAATCGTTGCCGCGCACGTGCACCATCACGCCCCTCACCGTACATTTATGGCGTCCGCGCACTCAATAAAAAAATCCGCAGCTCATCTGTCTGATTCTGAGTCAGTTGCGCGCGGGGGGACATTTCATGCAGATAATATGCCCATTCGTCATCCGTGTGCTGGCTTGGAGCTGGCGCGCGATGACAGGTAGCGCAGTGGATGGTCAGAATGTCGCGGCCGCGGCGGAGGCTTTCACTGGTGACCTGAGCGGTGGGCCAACGCGTCTGCGCGGCCGTCACCAACTCAGGTGTCACCTCGGGGATTTTTTCGCCGCAGCCGGCCAGCAGCCAGCAGCCAGCAAGCGCGAGGCCCGCGACGAACACACTCACACCACGCATGTTTCAAAGCCTAGACCCCCTCAGCTCTTAGCTATCTCGGGGCCAGCGCCTGGACTCCGCCAGCGCTCCGGGTCTGATCACGCATGAGCACGCCGCATCGCTGGATCGACCGCCCTGACCAACTGCCCGAGGTCGCCGCGGCGATGGCCAAGGCGCCGTGGATCGCGATCGATACCGAAGCCAATTCGATGTTCGTCTACCGCGAACGGGTGTGCTTGGTCCAGCTCAATCTCGCCGGCGAGATCTGGGTGATCGACACTTTGGCGCTGCTCACGAGCGAAGGGTGGCCGGGCCTGGTGCCGATGCCGGTGGGCAGTGGCGCGCCGCCGCGCAGCACCGCGCTCGATCCGTTGGCCGCCGGATTTGCGCGCACCGATCGCACCCTGTGGATCCACGGTGGCGAATACGATGCGGTGCTGCTGCGTCGCGATTTCGGCCTGACGCTTGGCGGGCTGTGGGACACCCAGCAGGCGGGGCAGTTCCTCGGTTTTGAAAAAACCAATTATGGCGCCCTGGTCGAACGGGTCTGCCAGATCGTTTTGCCCAAAGGCCATGCGCAATACGACTGGGCGACCCGGCCGCTGGCCAGCGACGCGCTCGCCTATGCGATCGATGACGTCGTCCACCTGCCCCGCGTCGGTGAAGAGCTGCGCGCCGCGATCATCGCCGCCGAGCTGGTCGAAGAGCATGCGATCGCGAGCACCGCGGTGGCCGCGACCTCGACCGAAGGCGTGTTCGATCCCGCCGGTTTCTGGCGGATCAAAGGCGTGCGCGAAGTCCCCCGCGATCATCTGTCGGTGATGGCGCATCTCTATCTGTGGCGCGATGGCGTCGGCCGCGCGCTCGACAAACCGCCGGGGCGAGTGGTCAACAACGAGCAGCTGCTGGCGCTCGCCCGGCAGGTGCCGCTCAGCTTTCAGCAGCTCAAACGCCTCGGGGTAAAAAGCTGGGTGCTGACCGATCACGGCGAATCGCTGATCACTGCCATCCGCACCGGTACCGAGCAGCCGACGGCGCACCCCGAACCGCCGCGTCATCGCGAGGTCGACGAAGCCGAAGAGAAACGCGAAGATCGGCTGAAGGATTGGCGGCGTGGCGAAGCCGAGAAACGCCAAGTTCCGCTGCAAGTCGTACTGCCGGCGAAATCACTCGATCATCTCAAGCGTCACGGCGCCGGTGATCTCGCCGGAGTTCCCCAGCTCGGCCCCAAACGCACCGAGCGTTACGGCGCAAAGCTCGTCGACCTCTGTCGTTGATTGTCCGCATTTCACCGTCCATCTGCTCAACCGTCCATCTGCTCAGTAGCCCACCCGCCGAGAGCCCACCCGCCGAGAGCCCATGCCGCGCATCGCTCTGGAACTCGAATTCGATGGTCACGGATTTGCCGGCAGTCAGGCGCAGACCGGATTGCGCACCGTTCAGGGCACTTTGGCCGCGGCCTTGAGCGACCTCGCGGGCGCCCCAGTGGTGGTGCGCCCGGCGAGTCGGCTTGATCAGGGGGTGAGCGCCGAGGCCTTTACCGTCGATGCGTGGATGCCGGGCTTGCCGGGCGCGCACCAGCCAGAGCCGCTGCGCAATCTTGGCCTGGCCCTGGCCGGGGCGTTGCCCGATGACCTCAGCGTGCGGCGGATCGCCGTGGTCGAGGACACCTGGAACGCACAGCACGCGGCGCGGACCAAGACCTATCGCTACACCGTCACCGTGCGCGGCACCAAGCCGGTGCTGCGTCCACGCTGCTGGTGGGTCCGTCAACTCGATCATCCGGAACGATTGCAGACCTTGGCGAATCAGTTGCTGGGAAACAAAGATCTGCGGTTGTTCGCCAATCTGCGTCACGACGGCAGTGATGACGATCTGCGCGAACGTAGGATTTTTTCCGCCGATTGGCAGCCAGGCCTGGCGGGCGATCTGATTTTCCGCATCAGCGGCACGGGGTTTCTCTACAAGCAGATCCGCGGCTTTGTCGGAGCGATGGTCCACCTCGCCCAGGGCCGCCGCGACCTCGCCGAATTCAGTGCGTTGATTGCCGGCAACACCACCATCAAACGCCTGGGCAACATCGCACCGCCCGCCGGACTGATGCTTGAGCGGGTGACCTATGACCCGGAACCGTCGTGGCGAACGTTATGATTTTTAGAGACTGTCTAGGAATTCCCGACCGAGGAGACGGCGAAAGCAGCGGATGGCTGCCAGGAAGACGGAGCGAAAAGATGCTGGAGGCATCGCGAGTGCAGTCTGACGCCGTAGACACCGCTGATTTTCACCGTCTCCGACCGAGCAGAATTGCTAGACAGTCTCTTACAGTGGCGGGTCGGTCACGACCCGATGATAGCCCGACGCCGCGGCGCGTTCGTTGCTCAGGTATTTGATCGCGACCACCCGATTGCCCCGCGCGTTATACACGACTTTGTCCATCAGATGGCGGATGAGGTGGATGCCGTATCCGCCCATGCGCTTGCCGCTGGTGCGGCGGTTCTCGATGTGGCCGAGCGGATCCTGGCTGGGATCGGGGACTTTCCCCGGGTCGAATCCTCCGCCTTCGTCTTCGATGTAGACGATGACCTTGCCGGGCAGGATCCGGCAGCCAAAGGTCACCCGCTTGGACTTATCGTTGCGATTGCCCCACTCGATGGCGTTGCGGCCAAGTTCCTCAAGCGCCAGACGCACTTCGCTGGCGGCGGGCTCGGGCATGCTGAAGCGATCGAGGAGGCCGATGAATTTGCGGTATTTGAACAGCACCGAGCCGTCGCTTGCGCCGCTGACCTCGAACCAGCCATGCGGATCGAACGCGACATCCAGGTGGGTCGTGAGCAGCGGCATGTGCTGGAGCGCGTTGGTCGCCGACTGCGTGAGATCGTCCATGGTCACTGGTTTGACCAGGTAATCGCAGGCTCCCAGACGCAGGCAGCGGACGATCGTATCGTCTTGGCCAAGCGCACTGATCATGATCACCGCGGCGGGATATTGCTGGCGGCGCAATTCGGCCAGCAGGCCCTCGCCGTCGAGGCGCGGCATGATGATGTCGCTGACGATGAGATGGAATCCGTGGCTGCTGCTCGCGATCTTGTCGAGCGCATCGCGGCCATCGACGGCGGTGGTGATCTCGATCTGGTCGCTGATGTCGGCGATGGTCTCGGCGGTGTGCGCGCGCAGCGAGGGCATGTCTTCGACCACCAGCACGCGGGCGATCTGATCCGCTGGAAAGATCGGGGTCATGTGGTCACCGTCTCGGCGCTGATCGCTGCATGCTGCGGAATGCGGACTCTGAAAGAGCACCCAGATCCCGGAACGCTGTCAGCCAAAACGATCGTGCCGCCATGCAGATCGACGATCGCCTTGACGATCGCCAGACCCAGGCCGACCCCTTCGCCACGGGCTGCCGCCAATCCGCGATGGGCGAACGGACGGAAGATCCGGGAGCGATCGACTTCGGGGATTCCAGGTCCGGAATCGGTGATCGTGAAGCGCGATTCGAGCGCGTCGGAGTCAATGGTCACCGCGACATGGCCACCACTGGGAGTGAATTTACGCGCATTGTCGACCAGGTTGATGAGCACCTGGAGCATCCGCCGGCGATCGAGATTGGCCATCTTGCCCACCAGGGATGCGTCGGATTGCCAACCGACCTGGACGCCAGCCTGGAGCAGCACCGGCACCGTCGCGGCGCGCAGATCCGCGACCAGCTCGGTCAACGCGATCGGCTCGCGACGAAGCGCCATCTTGCGCGCATCGAGGGTCGAGAGGTCGAGCAGATCGTTGATCAGGGCGAGCAGCTGATGGCCATTGCGGTTGATCGCCTGGATGAAGTCCTGATGGCGCTTGCTGAGTTTGCCGCCTTCGCCGGTGAGGATCAGATCGCTGAATCCGAGGATGCTCGACAACGGCGTGCGCAGATCGTGACTGATGCGCGCAAGGAATTCGGTGCGCTGATGATCGATCTCGATCAGCCGCTGCTTCTCTTGTTCGAGGCGCTCCTTTTCAGCCAACAACCGGACGTTGGCCTGGAGGACATCCAGGGTCAAGGAATCGGGAAGCTGATGCGGATGCGGTTGAGGAGAAATCACAGGGGTCATTTGGAGTGGGGTGAGCGTACACCGCCGATCGCTGACGGCGCAAGGTGCAGAGTCGGACAGTCCTTGATAAAATGCCTATGCACCGTTGCGAAGCTAGCGCCGACATCATGGAAACGCCGGAAATTTGCGGTCATTTGAAACCAATGAACCATATGAAGCAACGATTGACCCACCCCGTGGTCCATCCGCCGCGGCCCGATTCGAATCGACCTCGAACGAGTCAGCGCGCGCGAGGATGAAACCGGCGGTGGATTTCGACCAAGCGTTTGGCATCGACGTGGGTGTAGCGTTGGGTCGTGGTCAGATTCGCATGACCCAACAATTCTTGCACCGAGCGCAAGTCGGCGCCGTTCTGCAACAGGTGGGTGGCGAAGCTGTGACGCAGCAAATGGGTGTAGACCGGGCGGCCAAGGCCGGCGTTCTCGGCGGTGCCGGTGACCACCCGCCACAGCGCCTGACGTGACATCGGCGCACCGCGACGACTGAGCAACAGATGGTCCTCGCTCGGCTTGCTCAGCAGGGTGGGGCGCAGCTCGGTGAGATAGCGCCTGAGATAATAGCGCGCCTTTTCACCCACCGGCACCACCCGCTCCTTGTCGCCTTTGCCATGCAGCCGGACCAGCGCGCGGTTCTCCTTGAAATCGCCGACCCCGATGCCGCAGACTTCCGAGGCTCGGCCACCGCAGGCATACAGCAATTCGAGGGCCAGCCGGTCGCGCACTTTCAGCGGGCCGTCGGGAACCGATTCGAGCAGCAGCTCGACTTCGTCTGGCGACAGCACCTCTGGCAGTTCGTTCCACAGATGCGGCATCGGCGCCAACGCGATGCGGTCGCGCGCGATCTTGCGCTCGAGCACCAGCCAGCGCGCGAACATGCGCAGCGCCACCAGGGCCCGCGCCAGGCTCGCCGGGCGGTTAGCGCGCTCGTCCCGCAACCAGCCTAGGATGCGCGCCACTTCATCCGGCCCGACCGCGGTGATGGACAGCTCCAACGCGGTGAGCGCCTCGCCGATTTTCAGCAGATCGCTGCGGTAAGCTGCCAGCGTGTTCGCCGACAAGCCGAGTTCGAGCTGGCAGTAGGCCAGGAAACCGCCGCTCAAAGTCGCGATTTCGCCGTTCGCCGCTGGTATTTCGCCGTCCTCGGGCATGCCAGGAGTGTGCGTTACCGCTGTGTGCTGACCATGGGGGCCCTGTTCGCAGCGACGCTGCTGCTCAGCGGCTGCGTCTGGCTGCGCCTGCTGGATCTGAAAAACCAGTTCGCTGATTTCGATCGCTGGATCGAGGTCCCGGACAACGCCGGTTTGGAACTGCGCTTCCGCCGTCCGCTGCTGCTGGGCGAAGACCTCGACACCTTGATCCGCGGCCTGCCCACCGCGACCGTGGTCGGCCCTGAGGTGACGGTCAACAGTTATGCGTTCACCCACGTTCCCGCCGAGGGCGGCCCTGACCCGGCCAGCGCTGAGCGGATCCTGGTGCTGACCACCGGCATCCGCGCCGGGCGTCTGGCGTTTGTCGATCTGCCGCCTGCGATCTTCCGCGTCATCCCGCGCGAACTCGCGTTGCGCGCGATGCGTTCGCTGGGCCACGTCGCGGTCAATCGCATCGAGCGCAACGCCACCACCGCCGTCGATTTCACCGGCGTGACCACCACCCTGCCAACGGGCGACGAGCTGGTCGCGTTGTTTGGCCGACCGAATCAGATTTCAGAACAGGCGGGCCGCCTGCGCGTGCTGTGGCGCTATCGCCTCGCAGGCACCTCTCTGCGCGAGGACGGCAAGCCCGTCATCGGCGCGATGGCGTTCTGCTTCACTCCCGGGCCGCAGCCATTCGGCGCACAGCGACCGACGCGATTTCAGGTCAACGTCAACGGGCTGTGGCTTTATTTGGATCTGCCGGCGACGGTCGATCTCCAGCCTGATGCAGCTCCTGATGCAGGGCCTCGGCAGCCTCCAGCAGGCGTGGCCCCGGATCCTCAAGCAACGCCCCCTCGATCTCGATGAAGCGCGTGCCGGATAGCGCCACCATCCCGGGCAGCGCCTGCAATGGCCCGGCCATGCCGCGTTTGGTCACGATGATTTCGGGCTTGAGGGCGAGCACCTGTTCGACGCTGAACTGCGGCCAGCCCGAATAACTCTGCTCGCCGGCGTCCGTGCAGCCGGCGGCCACGAGCACGTCGTGATAACTGGTGCCGACGGTGCCCCCGAACAAGGTCCCGGAAAACCCCGCGACGTACAACGCCCGGGGACGCGGCGCCGCGGGATCCGCGATCCGCGCCAGGCGCTCGGTCAAGCGCTGACCGATGAGGCGGGCTTCAGGGCCACGCTCGAGCAGCTCGCCGATGCGCGCGAGATCGGTGGTGTAGGTCGCCAAGCCGCGCATCGGTTGAAGAGTTTCGACGCGTAATCCCGCAGCGCGCAGGCGCGCCAGTCGATCAAGGTCCCCGCCGCCGCTACTGACCAGCACCAGATCCGGAGCCAAGGCGATCACCGACTCCAGATCATCGAGCCCCGCCACGCGCGGCTTGCCCGCCCACCATCGCGCCACCGGGCCGGTGTTCCACGCGCTGACCGCGACCACTCGTCCCGGCTCGCACAACGCTGCCAGCGCCGCATCAGAGACGATGCCTAAACTGGCGATGCGCTGAAATCCGTCGGCGGGGATGTCGGGCGGTGCAGATTTTTGAGCCGGCGTGCTTTCGACTACTGACTTGTCCGCTGACTTGTCAGCTGGTGCGCTCTTGTCCGCTGGCGCGTGAGTGCCAGCAACCGCCACCAACGACAAGGTCAAAGCCACGATCAAGGCGGTGAGATTGAGGACCTTCATCATGCCACCGCAAAGCCGAGGGCGCTCGCCGGCACCGGCACGACGCCAAAGCTCGGCGCCAGATGTTCCGCCGTCAGCACGCTGGCCACCGGGCCCTGAGCGCGGACCTGGCCACGATCCAAGAGGATCACCCGGTCCGCTAGGCGGGCCACCTGATCCAGATCATGAAGCACCACCAGCAGTGCTTTGCCATCGTCTGCAAGTGCGCGCAGCAAGGCCAACAACGCCAAGGCATGCCCGACATCGAGCGCCGCGGTCGGCTCATCGAGCAGCACCACTGCCGCCTCGGATGCCAATGCCCGCGCCAACAACACGCGCTGCTGTTCGCCAACCGACAAGTGGGTGAAGGGCCGCTCGGCCAGATCGTCCGCCGAGCAGCGGGTCAACGCCGCTGCGATCGCCACCTGATCAGCAGACCCCAAGCGCGCCAACTCGCCGAGATGGGCGAACCGGCCCTGGGCAACGACATTGCGCGCACTCATCCCCGCCGCCAACTGACTGCGCTGCGGCACATACGCCAATCGCCTCGCCCGCGCCCGCGGCTCAAGCTCCGCCACCACCTGACCATCGACCAACACCCGCCCCGTGTGCGGCAACAGCCCAAGGATCGCCTTGAGCGCCGTAGATTTGCCCGCGCCATTTGGCCCAATCAACGCCACGATCTCGCCCGGCGCGACCGCCAACGACAGCTCATTGACCACCGTCATCTGACCACGCTGAACCGAAAGCTGAGAAACGTTGAGCACGAATCAGGCTAACCTGATCATCTCAGCGATGAATGCGAAAAAATCAGACGTGGCTTTGTCTCAAGTGGACATCAGTACGAAAATTAAACCGATTGATTACGAGCATAATGACATTAACTAGTTTGTAAGTTATGAGAAATTTCGGTATTATTTCCGCCCTCTTCACCGGCTTTCTCATTCATGCCCTGCCGTTGGCTGGATCAGAAGCGATCGCTGCGTGGCTCGCCCTTCAGCCAGCCCAGACTTGACCCTGCATGTCGATGGGCTTCCGTTGCATCGCGCTATGGCCCAAGCATTTAGTAAACGGATCACCGCCTTTAATGCGGTCGACTTCGCCACGGCAGGCGCGTGGTATACCAATATGTATTATCGCGCGACGGGCGAAGGTGATCTAGGTAAAATCTATAATCGAAGTGCCGTTCCGCAGACCACCCCGCCACTGCATGAAGACCGATGGAATGTATTTTTAAATGCCTGCAGTCGCCCGCCATCAGTACCTTACAACCCGGTCGGCGGTTTACTCCAGCCGATTCCGTGGGCCGCCGGCACGATTGATGAGCAGGCAGCGATTCTCACCTTCATCACTCCGGCTCGGTCTCGCGCCGTGGGTGCTGACCCCACGATGACCCAGCAATCAAATGGGCTTACTGAATTTGAAGAGGCGGTGTTTACTAGTGCGATTGATTGTTTCGCGAAATACGGTTTTACAGAAGGTCAATATTATCATAGCGGAGAGTTCAACTACACTATCGGGAGTAACTTTAAATTTTGGTCTGATATTCTCAACGAGATCAAGGCACAGTAATGTACATTCATCGTATAGCCCTGTACCTCGCCCTGGGATCGACGATCTTATTTTCCGCCGAAAAAATAGACCCTGATCTGCCGAATCCGCAGCAAGAAAAGGCACTGTCTCAATATCTTGAGGCAGTTGCGAGCACCGGAGTTAAGGGTACATCTATCGCGTTGCAAGTAGTTGATCAATTAGGAAAACCTATCGATCATATACTAGTGCAGTCGTCCATCTCTGCGTGGAAATCTAATCCCCTGGGGACCATACGTTTCAACAGCCCCGCATTTACATCGGAGCAGGGATCTGGCAGTACTAATATCAATGGGATTTTTAGTGTAACCTCGCCAGAGCGGTGGTTCAATATGAGTCTATTTGTAAATCCCGATTACTTGGATCAGCGGGTCATTTATAAACGAGACAATCAGGACTCAAATTTCACCCCAGATATTTTGACCGTGACTTCAGGTGACATCGATTCCTTCAAAAAAGGAACGTATTCAGTGAAGCCGGTCTATTCAAAAAAAATAACAGTCTATCGCACGACTGGCCCTGAGCAGTTGCTGTTAGACACTCGATTTTTGTGCCACACAAGTCAGGTCCAGCCAGATCGAACGTACCCTGCTATCGCAGCTGATTTCATACGTCGTGGATCAGTGGCCGAACCGCGACTTTTACGCACCCTTACTGATATTGATGCGGCAGATGAAGATATGATTCTTCGTTTCGGTGAAGTGGCGGATCCCAAAGCCATCCGTGGTGGCGTGAATTCCACCGGTGGGTGGGATCCTGGCACACCCTACAAAATTTGGCTTGAGTTGGAGTGTCGGCGCGGTGGCCTGCGTATTGCAGATGAGCCCTATCCCTACCTAGCGCCACTCGACGGATACTCACGAAAGCTCCGGTTTGAACTCACGGCTAACGATATCACAGGCGGCCAAATTTCTGGCCTCGTGTGGATTCGTCGCACCGGCACCCCCGTGCGCTATGGGATCTTACAGTTCAGCATTCACCATAACCGTGAACCTCGTGGCGAAGAAAAGGATGACGAAATTATCCCTACTACAAAACTATGGCTCAATCCCAGCGGTAGTCGCAATCTAGAACGACCTGGCCCCGGTCAATTCGATCCGCATTTCACCTCCAATGGAAAGAGCGTCATGCTCTGGCGACCTCAGCCCATGTTATTGAGGCCCGACAACAATCTCGAGCGTGAATTTTCCGAACCTTACACAGACATCACTCAATCGTACGGCCCCCAATGGTTTGCGGAGCCACGACAAGCTGGTGCAATCCGGCTTTTGGACGATCCACCTGAGGTTAAAAAACCATGAAGAACATCATCTAGCATCTTTTTCTTTAAACAGTAAATAAGAAAAGGAGCATGTGGACTCGCGATTTACAGAACATCACCGCATGAAAAAAGCACTCTTGCTGACTCTCTTTCTAGGAAATTTTCTG
>JANYGY010000045.1 GCA_025362255.1 Planctomycetales bacterium | reverse complement strand
CCCGCCCATGTGCCTTTTCGGACATGGGCTGGCCGCCCATGCCACGTGCGGCAACCATCAGTCAACCACCGGACGACGCGAAATTACCCCAGCACGCCCTTGGTCGTCGGCAATTCTGCGCCGGTGATCGCGATCGCCTGTTTGAGGGCGCGGGCAAATGCTTTGAAACCGGCCTCGACAATGTGGTGGCTGTTGCGGCCCTGAAGCTGATGCAGGTGGACGCAGCACTTGGCGTGTTCGACCAAGCCCCCGAAATATTCGCGGACCAGCTCGGTGTCCCAGGTGCCGATCAGGCCGGCCGGGGGATGCAGCTCATAGACCAGATAGCCACGACCGGAGATGTCGAGCGACGCCTGTACCAACGCTTCATCGAGCGGGCAGGCGATGTGGCCAAAACGCTCGATGCCGACGCGATCACCCAACGCTTGGCGCAACGCCTGGCCCATGACGATACCGATATCCTCGGTGGTGTGGTGACCATCGATGTGCAGGTCGCCGGCGCAGGTGATGTTCAACGTGGTCGAACTGTGCTTGGCCAGGGCCTCGAGCATGTGATCGAAAAAACCGATGCCGGTGCTGATCTGCGACAGGCCGGGCTGATCCAGATTCCAGGTGACCTGGATATCGGTTTCGCGGGTCTTGCGGGTGACAGTGGCGGTGCGCATGGGATTCCGTTCAGCTGAACGTTCGGCAAGAGAGGACAGCAAGCTCAGATCGTCGGTCGCCAAGCGATGGTGCAATGAACGCCTCAGCGGAATTGCTTTTTCGCCGCCTGGGAAATCGCCACGACTGCCGGATGGGTCAGCCGACGCTCGACGGATATCGCATAGAACCGCTGTTTGACGCTGGCGATGCGCCCTATTTCTACCGCCTGATACATCCGGCAGATCTCCTCGCTGATCACGGCCGGGCCGGGAAACAGGCCGACGGCGGCTTGGCCGAATGATTTGAGCAAGGCGCTGTCCTGGCACTCGGCGACGATCCGAGGAACCAGTTCGCGCTCGCCCAGCCAGCCATCCAGCTCTTGCCGGATCGCTGCATTTCCCAGCGGCAACAGGATCGGCGCCTGATGCAGCGATTGCGGAAACCCAGATTTCAAAGCGGTCAACGCCGGCGCGTTGGCGGCTGCGAAGATCGCCAGCGGACATTCGGCCAGCAGGTGGTTGTAGGCCTTGACCCGAATCTCGGGGCCGACCGGCGCATCGGAGAGCACCACATCGATCTGATGCGTGGCCAGCTCGGCGAGCAGCCGCTCTGGTCGGCCTTCGATGCACTCCAGCCGCACCGGCTCGGCGAGGGTCAAGGCCGGGGCGAGCAGGCGGTAGGCGATCAATTTGGAGAGTGAGTCCGCGATCCCGACCACCACCCGTTCGACCCGGCCCGAGCGATCACCAGCCAAGGCGGTGTGCAATTCGCGTCCGACCGCGAACAACTCATCGCAATACCCCTTCACCAACCGTCCGGTCTGGGTCAATCGCAGATTGCGGCCGGCACGTTCGAACAACGGGTCGCCGATCGATTTTTCCAATTCGCGGATCTGGCCGCTGATGGTCGGTTGCGACAAATGCAGCACGCCGCAGGCCTTGGCGATCGAGCCTTCGCATGCGACCACCCAGAAATATTTTAGGTGGTGATAATTCAGGTCGTCGGCCATGGCGTCATTCATCGGCGCCGCCGATGGCTGGCAAGTGGAGTCCGATTCACCCGGGCCAACCGATCGCGCATTCTCTACCACGAATCTTCCTCCTTCGACGCCGCGAGTGCCCCATGGTTTTTGAATCGCTTGTCACCCAACTGATGGCCGGCGGTTTTGCCGAAGTTGCCCCGATCGTCGCCCACGCCGTCCCGGCGGTGGACGGCGCCCGGCTGTTTCCCTTCGCCGACTACTGGTGGTTCTACGGGGGTTTCCTGCTGTTCGTGCTCGGGGTCCTGGCGCTCGATCTGGGGGTGTTCCATCGCCAGGCGCATGTCGTCAAGATCAAGGAAGCGGCAACCTGGAGTGTGGTGTGGATCGCCCTCGCGCTGACCTTCAACGTGCTGCTGTGGCAGTATGCCTCGGGCCAGTTCGGTGCGGAAGTTGGGCGACAAGTCGGCCTCGAATTCCTCACCGGGTACCTGATCGAAAAGGCCTTGTCGGTCGACAACGTCTTCATCTTCGCCCTGGTCTTCAGCTTTTTCGCGATCCCGGCGCAGCTTCAGCACCGGGTGCTTTTCTATGGGATTCTCGGCGCGTTGATCTTTCGCGCGCTGTTTATCGCAGCTGGTTCGGTGCTGATGGAATACCAGTGGATCGTATGGCTCGCCGGCGGCTTCCTGATCATCACCGGCATCAAGATGGCGTTCGCTGGCGAGACCAAGCTGGAGCCCGAACGCAACCCGGTGATGCGCTTGCTCAAGCGCCTAATGCCGGTGACGCCGACCCTTGAGGGCCAAGCATTCTTCGTGCGTAAAACCGGGATCCTGCATGCCACGCCGCTGTTCATCGCGCTCGTTTTCGTCGAGCTCAGCGACATCATCTTCGCGATCGATTCGGTGCCGGCGATCTTCGCCATCACCAAAGAGCCCTTGATCGTCTTCACCTCGAACGTGTTCGCGATCTTGGGTCTGCGCGCCCTCTATTTCCTGCTCGCCGGGATCATGGACCGCTTCTGGGCACTGAAATACGGTCTGGCCGCGATCCTGGTCTTCGTCGGGGTGAAAATGCTCGGCGAAGTGATTCCTGGATTCCATCATTTGCTTGACGAAAAGGGCAAATTCCCCGTCACCTGGTCGCTCTCCATCATCGGCGGCGTCCTCGCCCTCAGTGCCGCCGTCTCGCTGCGCTTTCCGCGTCAGCATTCAGCCTGAGGAGCGCACGGTCGAGGTCGCCGCTCAGGCTGGCGAGATGATTTGCGCGGCGCATGATGCGCGGCACCTCATCCAGCCCTGGAATATCCAATGACTCAGTCCTCGATCGTTTCGTCTCCCGCTTGGAAGGCTCTCGCGGCGCATGCGGGGGCGGTGCAGAAGGTGCATCTGCGGACCTTGCTGACGGACGCCAAGCGGGCGCAGGGATTGATCATCGAGCACGACGGCATCGTCCTCGATTCCAGTCGGCAGAATGCCACGGTGGAAACCCACAAGCTGCTGCTGGCCCTGGCCAAAGCCGCGGATCTGCCGAAAAAACTCAAGGCGATGGCCAGCGGGGCCAAGCTTAACACCACCGAAAATCGCAGCGTTCTGCATATCGCCCTGCGCGCTGCCAAAGGCACCGCGATCGTCGTCGATGGCCATGACGTGGTGGCTGACGTCTTGCAGGTTCAAGGTCAGATCAAGCGTTTCAGCCAGCAGGTGCGCACGGGAAAATGGAAGGGCGTGACCGGCAAGGCGTTGACCGATGTGGTCGCGATCGGCATCGGCGGCAGTTATCTCGGTCCTGAATTCGTCAGCGAATCATTGCGGACCGACCCCGCGTGCGCCAAGGCTGCTGACGGTCGGCGCCTGCGGTTTCTCGCCAATGTCGATCCGATCGATGTCAGCCGCGCGCTCGATGACCTCGATCCCGAGACCACCCTGGTCGTGGTCATCTCGAAGACCTTCACCACCGCTGAGACGATGCTCAACGCGCGCACCATGCGCGCGTGGCTGGTCAAGCACCTGGGCGCCCAGGCAGTGGCCAAGCACATGGTCGCGGTGTCGACCAATCTGCCCGAGGTGGCGGCGTTTGGCATCGATCCGAAGAACGCGTTCGGTTTCTGGGACTGGGTCGGCGGGCGTTACAGCGTGTGTTCGGCGGTGGGTCTGGTGCCGTTGGCGTTGCAGTATGGCTGGGCGGTGGTCGAGCGCTTTCTCGCTGGCGCGCGATCGATCGATCAGCACCTGCTGACCGCTCCGCTGGATAAGAACCTGCCGGTGCAGATGGGGCTTTTCGGCGTGTGGAATTCGACTTTTCTCGGCCATCCGACGCGCGCCCTGCTGCCGTATTGCCAGGCGTTGCACAAGCTCGCGCCGCACATCCAGCAGGTCGACATGGAATCGAACGGCAAGCGCGTCGCGCTCGATGGCAGCGTCCTGCCGTTCGCCGCCGGCGAGATCAACTTCGGCGAGCCGGGCACCAATGGCCAGCACTCGTTTTATCAGCTGCTGCATCAGGGCCGGGTCGTGCCGGCTGATTTCATCGGCTTTCGGCGCAGCCAGAATCCGCTGATGCTGCCCGGTGAGGCGGTCAGCAATCACGACGAGCTGATGGCGAATTTCTTCGCCCAGCCGGATGCGCTGGCAATGGGCAAGACGGCCGCCGAACTGCGTGCCGATGGCGTCGCTGAAGCGTTGGTCCCGCACAAGGAATTCCCTGGCAACCGGCCCTCGAACGTCCTGCTGCTCGACGTGCTCGATCCCTACACCACCGGCCAATTGCTCGCCTTGTATGAGCATCGCACCGCGGTGCAGGGTTTCATCTGGGGCATCAACAGCTTCGACCAATGGGGCGTCGAGCTGGGTAAGGTCCTGGCCAAGCAGGTGCGCACCCAATTGAGCGCCAGCCGTGCGCGTAAGGGCGTGGCGGTCAACGGCTTCAATCCCGCGACCACGACCATGATGCAGCGCTATCTGGCGCGCTGACTGCGGACAGATTTCGATTAACAAAAGGAAGTCAGGAGGCGCAGAGGCCGCCCATGGTCTCTTAGGCCTTTCGCGAAAGTCGGTAAGGTCATACCATGATTGTCGTCTTCATCATTCTCACCTCGCGGATCCACTGCGAATCATCCCCGGAGCCTTCATGCGCCATCTCCTTCTGACCACCGCCGCCCTCGCCGCTTTCGCTGGCATCCCCGCCTTTGCCGCTGACGAAGACGGCCACGGCAAGGATCACACCAAGACCGAGGCCGGCAAAGAAGCCAA
The DNA here is from genome assembly GCA_025362255.1 of Planctomycetales bacterium. Taxonomy (GTDB): domain Bacteria; phylum Planctomycetota; class UBA11346; order UBA11346; family UBA11346; genus CAIUVD01. The sequence continues at coordinate 16,709 of JANYGY010000045.1, read as the reverse complement.
GGCCGTCAACAAGGTTGATCCGACCACCGGCAAGGAAGTCGACGCCAAGGTCGACACGCTCGAACTGAAGTATGAGAAGAAGGCCGTGATCGTCGGCTTCTCATCGAAAGAGTCGCTCGAAGCGGCGACCAAGGCTGATGAAGCCGGCAAAGAAATGATCGCCCACGCAGCCAAAACGCACAAGCTGATCAAGGACGGCAAGCTCGTCGAGATGGAAAAATCAGAGAAGCACGACAAGCACGACAAGTAATCGTCGCTTGCTGCTGACTGGGCCGTGAAGCCCGGACATGAAACGACGCCGGCAGATCTGCCGGCGTCGTTTTTTTTATGCGGGGTCGCCGGCCGATGAGGTTTTGCGCCGGTCGAGGTCGGCGGAAAAAGTCCCCGAGGTGCGATCCTTGGCCCGGCGCGAGGTGACGCGCAGGGTGCTGACCGCGGTCGTCACATCAGCCAGGGAAACCCGATCGCGACCGCCTGATTTCGCGGCGTAGAGCGCTTCGTCAGCGCGGGCGACGAGATCGAAGGGCGTGTCGTCCTGAGCGCAGGCGGCAATGCCGATCGAGACCGTCACCGGGGTGGGCAAGCCATTCAACGCGGCGATCGCCTGACGGAGGCGGTCGGCCATCAGCAACGCGCCCGCCGGCGGCGTATTCGGCAGCACGATCAGGAATTCCTCACCACCCCAACGGCAGACCAGATCATTGCTGCGCAGCACCGTGACCAGGGTGCGACCCAGCGCGGCCAGCACCTGATCGCCGGCGCTGTGCCCGTGGCCATCATTGATCAGCTTGAAATGGTCGATGTCGACCATCGCCACGGCGACCACGTCGCCCCCATCGACCAGCTCCTTCAGGCGGCTTTCGCCATACCATCGGCGGTGGGTGGTGGTCAGCGGATCGATCCGCGCGAGCGCTTGCAGGTCGCTGTACAGGATCACCCGGCGCAGCGACAGCGCGAGCTGACCCCGGAGGATCTCGGCGACCGCCAGCTGGCCGGCGCGATCGCGTCCGATCAGGCTTGGTTGAGACCGCGCATGGCGCAGGACCAGCGCCGCCTGGCCGGTGACTCCCGGGGACAGATCCAGCACCAGTTCATTCTCGCCGTCCTGGTCATGGACGTCGCGAGCTTTGTCGAGGCGCTCGCGGACGCCACTCAGGCCACGTGCATTGCCGGGCAGTTGCACCGGATGATCAAGCACCGGGGGCAGGCCGGTGGCCGGGCCGCCGAGACTGCGCCAGGAGCCCTTGTCCCACACCAGCAGGTCCGCCGAGGTGCAATCCCAGTAGCGCCGGGCGGCGGCGGCAAAGCGATTGCGCGCATCGCCTTCCTCGACACAGCCGACCAACTCGGTGCTGATCTCGAACAGGCCGCGATGGAGTTCGCGTTCATCTTCGAGGAGGGCGATCGCGGCAGTGAGGTCACGTAATCGCTGTCGCGCACTCACCGCCTCGGCGGGCAGCGATGGCTCGCGCGGTGATCCGCTGAGCAGGGCCCAGGCGCCGGTGGCGGTGGCACCGGCGGCCACCGCCGCGGTCAGCGGTCCGCCGGCGATCGCGCCGCCGACGGCAGCAATGGCGGTGGCTGCGACGATCCAGGGCAGCGCGTTCATGCGTGATCCTGAGCGGCGCGGCGCGCGGCATTTTCCAGGGTGAATGCACCTCCGGACACCGCCGGCAGGATCCGCGTCGCGGCTTCGACCGAGCCGAGATCATCGGCGGAAGCGACGGTGTTGCGGCCTGCCGCCTTGGCTCGATACGCGGCGGCATCGGCGCGGATCAGCAGCGCCCGGCCGTTTTCGCCGGGTCGTAAAGAGGCGATGCCCAAAGACGCAGTGACCCGACGCTGCGGTTGAAAAGCATCCGGAATGGCCGCCGCGATGTCGCGGCGCAGGCGGTCGGCGATGGCGTGGAGCTTGGCGTCGGCATGAGCCGGCAGGCACAGGGCGAATTCCTCACCGCCATAACGGCAGGCGATGGCTCCGGGCAGGATCGTGACCAGGGCGCGGATCGCCTGGGACACCGCCTGCAGCGCGACATCGCCGGCGGCGTGACCCCACGCATCGTTGAACCGCTTGAGGTGATCGAGGTCGCACATGATCACGCCCAGCGGATGGGCGTGCCGGCGGGCCGTCGCGACCTGCTCATCGAGCCGGCGAAGGAATTCGTGTTGGCCGAACAAACCGGTGAGGTCGTCACGCAGGGCCAACGCCCGCGCTTGGCTGACCAGCTCGACGGCGGCCAGGCCGATGCCCCCGAGCTGGGCCAGGGCGCGCAGCAATTCCAGATGCAGGTGCTCTTCGACGGCTGCCTTGGGCAGTAGCGCGACGACCACCCCGCACAGCGCTTCACGGCCGTGATTGCCGCGCCGCTCTCCGCGCAGGGGCAGCAGCACCCGCACGCCGGCGCACCCGCGCCGGATCAGGCTGCGGGCTTCGATCGCGACGTATTTTTCATCGTCGCCGGGAGCCTCATCCCCAGGCACGGATTCGTGGGCCGGCGACGTGCCTGAACGGCGGATGTTGGCGCGGCAATCGAGTTGCGCGGCGACTCCGAGATGCACCTGCACCGCGATCGCCCCCGGCACGACTGCCAGCACCTGACGGCAGAGGACCTCGGCCAGGTGATCGACATCGCGAACCGCCGACAATGCCAAGCTGGCCTCCTGCAGCGCGGGATAGCGCCCGACGCTGTCGACGAGGAGCTGGCGATCATGCTCGCCTTGGCGAATCCGATGACGCAGGTCGCTGCTGCCCGCGTGGCGGTGCTCGCGCGCGGCGTACTGCAGCGCGCAGGCTCCGGCTGCTCCGGCGACGGTCCACCCGACGAGTCCGAGCAGCGTTCCATCAAGCAGCAAGGCGAGCCCCGACGGCAGCGTCGCGACCACGCCGATGGGCCCGAAGGCGGAGATTGCCAGCACCCCCCATGCGCCCACGCCGGCCTCCGCAACGCCCGCAGGCACGAATCCAGCCCTCAAGCCCAGGCTCGCGGTCAGTCCCGCCGCCGCGGCCATGGCCGCCAGCCGCGCCACGGAAGGCGGATTGGCCCCGATGAGGAACGTCAATCCATATCCATAGATAACTGACCGGACTCCCATCCCCGCAGTCTAGACCGGGGGGAACAGGGCGCCACTTGAGCCGCGCGCCGGCTGCCGACCCTGCCCCGCCCATGCGTACGGTCATCCAAGCCTCAGGCCTTCATAAGCACTACGGCCCCAAGGCGATTCTCGAAGATGCTGAGGTCGCGATCGGCGAGCATCAGCGGGTCGGTGTGATCGGGCGCAACGGCGCCGGCAAATCGACCTTTTGCAAGATGATCCTCGGCGAAGAAGAGCCCGACGCCGGATCGATCAAGCTGCACGCCGATCTGCGTTTGGCGTACCTCGAGCAGAAGGATCCGTTCGGCGAGAACGAAACCGTGCTCCAGTTCCTGGTGCGCAAAGGCACCGCGCCCGAATGGCGCTGCGGTGAATTGGCCGGGCGTTTCCTGCTTAACCAAGCGCTGCTCAGTCGACGGGCGCTGGATCTGTCGGGAGGTTTCCAGACCCGCGTGCGGTTGTGTTCGATGCTGCTGTCCGAGCCGACCTTCCTGATCCTCGACGAGCCGACCAATTATCTCGATCTCAAAACGCTGCTGCTGCTCGAACAGTTCCTGCTGACCTTCACCGGCGGTTATCTGGTGGTGTCGCACGATCGTGAATTCCTCATGCGGACCTGCACCGACACCCTCGAAGTCGCGCGCGGCAAGATGACGATCTATCCGGGGCGGGTCACCCAATACCTGAATTATCAAGCCGCCCGGCGCGAGCAGGCGCAAAAGCTCAATACCGAAGTCCGCGAAAAGCGCGCTGAGCTCGAAGACTGGATCGCCCGCAACAAGGCCACCGCGAGCAAAGCGACGCAAGCCGAATCGCGGCGCAAGCAGTTGGAAAAACTCATCGAGACCGAGATCGATCAAGATGAAGCGCTCATCGAGATCCGCCTGCCGAACGCCGAAACCCGCAGCGGCACCGGGCTGCTGGTCCAGGCCATGGCCATCGGCTATCCCCCGGCAACCCCCGGCGGTCAACCGAATCAGATCGCCACCGACATCACCTTCGACCTCGATCGCGGCAGCCATGTCGCGGTCGTCGGCGACAACGGCCAAGGCAAATCGACGTTTTTGAAAACCATCGCCGGGGCCCTCGCACCGTTGTCGGGCACCCTCAAGTGGGGGTATGAGATGCGCATCGGGACCTACGCCCAGCACGTCTTCCAGCAATTGCCCGACAGTCAGACGGTGCGCCAATGGCTGGAAAAACAGGCGGCCGCGGCGCCTGGTCCGATGATCAAGACCCAGGAAGTCCTCGACCTCGCGGGGACCTTCCTCTTTCGCGGCACCGAAGTCGACAAGCACATCCGCGTACTGTCAGGTGGCGAGCGTTCGCGCCTGCTGCTGTGCGGCCTGCTGCTCGGGCGCTATCCCGCGCTGCTGCTCGACGAGCCGACCAATCATCTCGATTTCGAAACTGTCGAAGCCCTGGCCGACGCTCTCAAGGCTTACAACGGCACGCTGTTTCTCGTCAGCCACGATCGCACCTTCGTCGAGCGCATCGCGACCCAGGTGATCGAAGTCAAAGAAGGCCGCGCGACGTTGTTCCCCGATGGCTACGCGGCGTACTGCTGGCGGCTCGAGGCCGAAGCGCGGGCCGAAACCGGAGCGCCGGCGATCGTTCCTGGATCGGCCAGCAAAGAGGTGGCGAAACCCGTCAGCGCGCAAGACACCCGCGATGCCGGCAAGCGGATCAAGGGCGTCGAGCGCGACCTCAAAAAGATGGACGAGCGCAAGAAACAGCTCGAAGCCCTGCTGAGCAAGAATCCGACCTCCTATCAACCAGCGGAAACCACCGAGCTGCAGGAAGTCCAAGCGAAGATCGCCGAACTTGAGGAAACCTGGCTCGGCTTATCCGAAATCGTCAACGGCTGAGATTTAAAAAAGTCGGTTGAGGAATTGCGCCACGGGCGGCGCAATTCCTCGACCACCTGCGCCGATCCCGCGCGCGGCAGCTGACATGGTGGGGCGCATGACCCGTCAGCACACACCAATGATCATCGTCTGCCCGGGCTTGCTGACTGCTGCCCCAGCACCAACGTCCGCGGGATTGATGGGAGCGCTTCATGGAAGAATTTGTTCACGCTTTGGGATCCTACGGCGTCGCTCCGTTTTCGGCGCTTTTGACCGCCACCTTGCTGTACTGGCTGATGGTCATCCTGGGGGCGATGGATCTCGACATCCTGCATTTTGGCCACAGCCACGACGCCGGTCATCATGGCGGTCATCATGGCGGGCATCATGGCGGAGATCATGCGGAAGCGCACGCCCCCGGCGGATTGTTTCATGGCCTGCTGGAATTCCTCTCGATCGGCAAAGTGCCGATCACCATCACGCTCAGCATTCTGGTCGTCATCGGGTGGGGCGTGGCGATGGCGCTGACCTTGCTGCTGCACCTGTGGTGGCCGCTGGTGCTGGCGACCGCGCTGCTGGTCGGCATTCCCCTCACCGGCTTCGCCACCCGGCCGTTGCGCGCGCTTTTCACCGCGCTCAGCGGAGGCGTGGCCACCGGGGTGTCTCTGATCGGCCGCGAAGCGCGGATCACGTCGGCAACCTGCGATGCGGATTTCGGCACTGCGACCTGCGACATCGAGGGCGCCGAGGTCCTGTTGCGCGTGGTGGCGATCCGTGCGCCGCTGATCTTTTCTCGCGACGAGGTGGTGGTGATCGCGGATCACGATCCCGAGCGCGACGTCTATCTGGTGGCGCCTGCCGGATATCGCCAGCAATCCGATCCGCTGCTGCTGGCTGAATCGGGGCCTCGACCGCCGCCGCCACTATTCCCCCAGCCTCTGGCTCAGCCTCTCCCCCAGGTCATCCCGGCCGCTCACCCACCTGTTTCTCAATAATCCTTCAACTCACATCGGAGAAAATTCATGGACTCAACGACGATTCTTTGGCTCAGCCTCGGCGGCCTGCTCTTCCTGCTGCTCTTGTTCATCCTCGCCGTTCTCAAGGCGTTTTACCACACGGTTGAACAGGGCCATGCGCTGATCGTCACCCGCTTGCGGTCTGGCGCTGAAGTCTCCTTCGCCGGCGCGGTGGTGCTGCCGGTGATCAATCGCCTGGAGGTGATGGACATTTCGCTCAAGACCATCGAAGTCGATCGGCGCGGCAGCATCGGCCTGATCTGCAAGGACAACATCCGCGCGGATATCAAAGTCACCTTCTTCGTGCGCATCAACAAGACTGCCGAAGACGTGCTCAAGGTCGCGACCAGCGTCGGTGTGGTGCGTGCCAGCGATCAGAACACGCTTGAGGAATTGTTTCTCGCGAAGTTCAGCGAAGCGCTGAAAACCGTGGGAAAACGCATGGATTTCATCGATCTGTACAATCAGCGCGATCAGTTCAAAGACGAGATCGTCAAGGTCATCGGGCGCGATCTCAACGGTTACAGCCTTGAAGACGCGGCGATCGATTACATCGAGCAGACCCCGTTGGCGGTGCTCGATCCGGACAACATTCTCGACAGCGAAGGGCGCAAGAAAATCATCGAGCTGACCTCGATCCAACGGATGAAGGCCAACGAGATCGAGCGCGAAGCGCAGAAGACGATCAAGAAGCAGGACGTCGAAGCCCGCGAGGCGATCCTCGCTCTGGAAACCCAGCAGGCCGAGGCCGAAGCCCGGCAGATGCGCGAGATCGCCAACGTCCGTGCCCGTGAAGCCGCCGAGCAGGCCAAGGTCAAAGCCGAAGAGCATCAGCGCTCGTCGACGGTCAGCATCCAGGTCGAACAGGATCTTGGGATCCAGCAGCAGAACGCTCATCGCGAAGTCGAGATCGCCCAGAAGAATCGCGAAGGCGCGATCATGGTCGAGATCGAGCGCATCGCCAAGGAGCGCGAACTGCAGGCGGTGGTGCGCATGCGCGCCGTCGAATTATCCCAGATCGAAAAAGAGAAGATCATCGCCGTCGAGCGCAAGAACATCGCCGAGGTCATCCGCGATCGCGTGGCGGTCGAGCGCACCGTCGCCGAGGAAGAAGAACGGATCAAGGATGTGCGCATGCAGGCCGAAGCGCTGCGTCTGAAAAATGCGGCGGTCACCCACGCCGAACAGCAAGCCCAGGAAAAGAAAATCATCGAAGTGACGATGGCCGAATCGGCCGCGCTGTCGGCAGTGCAGCATGCAAAAGAGCAGCAGACGTTGGCCGATGCTGAACAGGCCGTCGCTGAAAAGCAGGCGGTTGCGGCGATCCGCCGGGCTGAAGGCAAGCAGGCCGAAGTCGCCGCCGATGGCTTGGCGCGGGTCAAGGTCCTGCAAGCCGAGGCCGTCGCGATCGGCGAACGTGGTGCGGCAGAGGCCTCGGCCATCCAGGCTAAGATGCTCGCCGAGGCACATGGCATCGGCGAAAAAGCGGTGGCGATGGCCAAGCTGTCCGAGGACTCGCGCGCGCATGAGGAATTCCGTCTGCGCCTGCAGGGCGAGGTCGACGTGGCCAAGGCCAAGGTCGCGGCGCAAACCACCATCGCCGAACAATCGGCCAAGGTGCTCGGCGAATCGTTGAAGAATGCCAACGTCCAAATCGTCGGTGGCGAAGGTCAGATCTTCGACCGCATCGCCGGTGCGATCGGCGTCGGACGCAGCATCGACGCGACCGTCGGCAACAGCACCGCGTTGCAGACGGTGCTGCAGGACTACCTCAACGGCAGCCGCAACCTGCCCGACGATCTCAAGGAACTACTCGGAAAATTATCGACCGCCGATGTCGCCAATCTCGCCGCGGCCAAGGCGCTGATCCAGAAGTAGCTATGGCCGCCAGTAACTGAGCGGAAAAAGCTGCGAAGAACAGGCGAAAGAAAGAAAACGGCATGCCCGATCTCGACAACACGACCTATGAGGTGGTCCGCCGGCGCCTGACCGAACAGGCGACCGGCTTGGGCGAAGCGGTGCAGGCGCTCGACGGCGAACGTCGGCGGCTGTACGGCGCGACCGAGACGGCGTTGCTCGCGACCCATCGCGTGCGCACGGAAAACGCCTGCGTGCCGCGCGATCTGGTGGCCTTGATGACCCCGAGCGGCGGGCGATTTGTCCTTGGATTCGAAGTGATCCTCGGTCTGCGGACGAAGATCACGCCCGCCGATGTCCTGACCGAGTTGATCGAAACCCCCACGGGAATCGAGACGACGGCGTCGACCTTGTTGACCGACGCGCAATTCAACCGCGATTTCGCCGAGATCTTCCAATATCATAAAGAAGCCCGGTTGCTGCAGCTGCGGCGCACGGATCAACATCTGCTGGTCGTCTTCCAAGCCGGCGCGCGGCTGTCGGACATCAAGGTGCTGCGTTTCGATCTGGTGCCCGGCGGAGTCAGCTATCGCGACAATCGCGGTGAACGCGATTACGTCTTTCCGCCGACCCACGATTTCACTTGGATCCGCACCACCCGCGATCAGCACGTCCATGGCGCGCATCCGCACGTCAACATCAGCGACACGGTGTTCGTCGAATGCATCGGCGGCGATCTGACGGTGAAGATCGAGAACAACACCGCCACGGGCCAGGGCATTTATGCCGAGCCGGTCGATGAGCCAACCCAGGGCCTCGATGACGCCGAGATCTTCTACGCGGTGCTCGAATTCGGCATCCTGCTGCGCATCAAGCCCTACAAGGAACGTGATTTCCGCCATCTGGTGTTCAATCGCCGCACCCGCGAAGTCCACCGCATCGACGAGCTGGGCTCGTCGTGCCAGCAGCTGCCTGATGCCCACGGCCTGATTTTTCCTGGCGGCTGCTATCTCGCTGACGGCACCCTCAAACGCTTTCCGGTCGACACTGCTGGGATGGAGTTCAAGCGCGTCTTGCGCGCGCCCAATGGCGAAGACGTGTGCTACGTTTTTTACCGCCGCGATCTCGGCACGTACCTGCTGCTGTCCTACAACCTGATCACGCGCGAACCGGCGCCGCCGATCGCCTGTCACAGTTATTGCCGCCTTCCGGATGGCCGGCTGGTGATCCTGCGAGCCGAGTCCGAGCCGGTGCGCATCCACACCCTGCAGGTGTGGCAGACGCCGTTTTGCTCTGAAGAACACCACGCCGCGCAGTTGCCGACCGACGACACCTTCCTCGCCAAGCTCGGCAATCGCGAACTGGTGCGCGGCGTCTCGGATCTGCTGCATCTCCAGCGCCAGGCCCAGGCCCCGACCGCCACCCGCGATTCGTGGGAGGCGCTGTTGCAGCACCTCGTGCGCTGCCGCGACGCGTATCCGTGGTTGGATCAGGTGGGCGACATTCGGGTGCGTCTCGAAGGCCTGCGCACCACCGCCGAACAGGTGGTCGATGAATTCGAGAAAGTGCTCGAGCTCACCGCCAGCGCCGCCCGGCGGGTTGCTGAACAAGCGCGGCTGGTCACCGCCCTGCTTGCCGAGTCGGCGCGCGCAGATCATCAGACGCTTGATGGCCACGTCCAACCGCTGGCGCGGATGCAGGCGATGCGCGGCCAAGTGCGCACGGTTGGCGCCGTGCGTTTTGCCGAACCGGCGGCGATTGCCGAGCTGGACGCACGGCTCGCCAAGGCGATCACCGACCTCAGCGGCCGCACCGTCGAATTCCTCTTGGGCGAGGGCGCGCTCAAGGCCGCGACCGCCGAGGTCAGCGCGCTTGAACAGCAGGGCAGCGCTGCCGATTCAGTGGCGATCGCGGCCCCGGTGCTTGAGCGTTTGGCGCTGCTCGCCAGTGGACTTGATACCCTGGTCGAGCTGATCGGCACGCTCGACATCGCTGATCAAACGCGGCGCACGGCGATCCTGGAACGGGTCACCGAGGTCTATGCCAACGTCGGGCGCGCCAAGGCGATCACCGCCAATCGACGGATCGCCTTGGGTCAGGCCGAGGGACGCGCGGCGTTCGCGGTGCAGATGCAGCTGCTCGGCCAAGCCACCGCCAACAGCCTGGGGCTGGCGAATGACGCGGCCCGCTGCGATGAACTCGCGGCCAAATTGATGATCCAGCTCGAAGAGCTCGAAGTCCGGTTCGGCGAGTTTCCGGAATTCCTCGGTGAACTCGGGGCCAAGCGCGCCGAGATCGCCGATGCCTTCGCCGATCGTCGGCAACAGGTGCTCGACCTGCGCGCGCGCCACGCCGATGGCGTCGCGCAGGCTCTGGAACGCATCCTGGTGACGGTCGCCAAACGCTGCCAGGGCGTCGCCAGCGTCGACGCGTTGAATGCGTATCTCGCTGCGGATCCGCTGGTGCTCAAAGCCCAGGCATTGATCAGCTCGCTGCGCGGCCTGGGCGCGGCGGTGAAGGCCGATGACGCCGAAGGCCGGTTAGTCGCCGCGCGCGACACCGGCATGCGGCGGTTGCGCGATCAGGGCGAATTGTTCGACGACAGCGGCGCACTGAAACTCGGTCGGCATCGTTTCGCGGTCAACCACACGCCGCTCGAACTGACGCTGCTCGCGCGCCAGGATTCCGCCGGCACGCCGCAACTGGTGTTCCATCTGACCGGCACCGACTACGAGCGCGCGGTCAACGAGCCGGAGCTGCTCGGTACCGAGGCGCTGTGGTCGCAGACCACCGAGGCCGAAAGCCCAACGGTCTATCGCAGCGAACACCTCGCGTGGTGCCTGCTCGCTGACATCCGCACCGTGCTGACCATCGACGAGCTCACCGAGCGGGTTCGCGCCTTTGCCATCGCTCATCCCGATCACGGGTACGAGCGGGGCATCCACGATCATGACGCGGTGCTCGTGCTCGCGGCCTTGGTGCATCTGCGCGAAGCCGGTGGCCTGCTGCGTTTTTCAGCGGTCGACCGGGCTTTGGCGCAAACCGCGTGGGCCGCCGCGCCGGATGAGGTGCTCGCCAAGCGTTGTCGCGCCCTCGCCCTGGTGCGCGCCAAGCTCGGCCCGGTGCCCGAGATCACGGCACTGGGTGAACGCTTGGCCGCGCTCAGCGGGTCAGCCCACGCCGGGACCTACCTCTTTGAGGAATTGGCGCGTACCGCCAACGGCCAACCGCCGGCGTTCGTGCGCTCGGCCGAGGCGGTCGAACTGCGCGACCTCTTTCGTGCCTGGCTCAAGGACCAGGCGGTCGATGCGCTGGCCGGCGCGACGGTCCCTCCTGATCGCGAACTGGTCACCGCGTGGGTGCGCACCTGGACCGAGCAGCAAAGGCCCGACTTGCTGGCGGCGGTCGCTGAACTCGTGGCCGAGCTGGTGCACCCGCAGCTCACCCGCGAGACTATCAGCGCGCGCATCGCGTTGGTCGTCGAGGGTCTGCTCGGCACGCACCCGCGCCTGCGGGAAGGCCGCCTGGAGCTGCGTCTCGACGAAGCCGCCAGCCGCTTGGCGACGCATGTTCGCGAGGGCGTGCCGGCCTATCGCGCCTATCGGGTGGTGCGCGAACGGGTGATCGCGCGTGAACGCGCCCGCTTGCGATTGGCCGAATTCACGCCCCAGGTGCTCACCAGCTTTGTGCGCAATCGGCTGGTCGATGAAGTGTTCCTGCCGCTGATCGGCGACAACTTGGCCAAGCAGATCGGTGCCCTGGGCGGGCCCGATGGAGCTGGACGGCGCACCGACCTGCAAGGGCTGCTGCTTCTGATTTCGCCGCCGGGTTACGGCAAGACGACCTTGATGGAATACCTCGCAGCGGTGCTCGGCTTGGTGTTCGTCAAGGTCAACGGCCCGGCCCTCGGCCATCAGGTCACCAGCCTCGATCCCGCCGCCGCCCCGAACCTGGCCGCGCGGCAGGAAGTCGAGCGCATCAATCTGGCCTTCGCGATGGGCAGCAATGTCCTGCTGTATCTCGACGACATCCAGCACACCGATCCTGAGCTGCTGCAGAAATTCATCTCGCTGTGCGACGGCCAACGTAAAATCGAGGGCGTGTGGGAAGGCCAATCGCGCACCTGGGATTTGCGCGGCAAACGCTTCATCGTCGCCATGGCGGGCAATCCCTACACTGAATCAGGCGCCCGTTTCCGCATTCCCGACATGCTCGCCAACCGCGCTGACACCTACAATCTCGGCGACATCATCGGCGGCTCGCGTGAGGTGTTCGCGCTGTCGTACATTGAAAACTGCTTGGTCGCCAATCCGGTGCTGCGGCCGTTGACCGCCCGCCCACCAGCGGATGTGCAGCGGTTGCTGAGAATAAATGCTGGCGACGACGGCGCGCGCACCGAACTCGAACATCCGTACACCGCCAGCGAACTCGGCGAAGTCACTCAGGTGCTCGGCCATCTGCAACGGATCCAACAGGCGCTGCTGACCATCAATCAGGCCTACATCGCGTCGGCGGGACAGGCGGATGCCGATCGCAGCGAGCCGCCGTTCAAGCTTCAAGGCTCGTACCGCAACATGGGCAAGCTCGCGGCGAAAGTCGTGCCCGCGATGACCTCGGCAGAAATCGACAACCTCCTGCGCGATCACTATCGGCAAGAAGCGCAGACGCTGACCCAGGGCGCCGAAGCCAATCTGCTCAAACTCCAGGCGCTGCTTGGCTGGCTGGTCGAGCCGAAGGATCAGGCACGGTGGGCCGAGATCTGCCGTGGCTTCGCCCGGCGCACCGAACTCGGCAACGATGACGACCCCGCACGCCAAGCCGTGGTGCAATTGGCCAAAGTCGTCGAGGCCATTTCCGCAGGTCGGGAAATCCAGGCGAAGGTCGAAGTCATCAACACCTTGCCGGCGTATTACGCGAAGCTCTACGAGCACCACCTGCGCGTACTTGAGACCAGTCTGATCCCGGTGCTCGATCTGCTCGGCTCGCTCACCGGCAACCAACACAAGACCCGCGCCGAACTCGAAGCCATCGCGGTCGAGATGCGCCAAGTCATGAACCGGCAGCAATCCGCCGGGCGGATCGACATCGATCAACGGTGAGTTGGCTAAAAGCCTGACGGCTGCCGCAGATCTGCGGCCCCGGGCTACGGCTTAAATACAGCCACCTCCAGATCGCTGATCACCCGGAAGTGCTTGCCGTTGCCCGTGCATAACGTCAGTGCTCGTTCGACCGCGGTGGCGGCGATTAGGGCATCGGCCATCGCCATGCCGTCTTTGAGGGCGTGTTCCTCAAGATAAATGGATGCGCGGTGGCCGATGTTCTCGGTCAATGGCAGCACCGAGATGCCCATGTTGGCCAGGAACGATGCAATCGATTTTAGCTCTTTTTTGTCACGTACGCCCTGCACCAATTCCATGTACGTGACGACGCTGATGGTCGGTGATGAATCATTTTCGATGGTCTTGGCCGCCTTGGCGACGCCCCGGAAGCACCAAATCAGCACATCGGTGTCAAAGAGCATTCATGCGGCCCCGGCGCAAGGCGCGGACATGGGCAGCCACATTTACCAGGTCATCCCGGTCGGCCCACATACCGAAAGCGGGGTGCGCACAGGCGCTGCGCTTGCCCTTCTTGGCCGGCGTAGCGCCAGAAGGGACCAACGTGGCCCGCTCCTTGCCCCGGTAGAGGATGGTCACCCGCTCCTGGCGGCCGAGGGCGCGTAGCACCTCGGGCATACGGCGTCGCAGGTCAAGAATGGTGGCTTGCATGGGTTAACTAAAGTATGCACTAAAAGTGTGCTTTTAGAAGCTCAAGTTTTTTAAATGGTTGGCGATAAATTCCCCTGGTCGGATCGACATCACTCAACGTTGAGTTGGAGATCGGGTCGCTGAAAGGCTCGATAAACATATATGGGGATTGTGCCTGCCGAGTCGACTCAACCATCACGTCCCTGATGGCAGATACCTCTCGCTCGCGATTCAAAAAATTCCTTCTGACCTGGCGCGCCGCGCGGGCAGCGCCGCTTGAAGATCCGACGGATCACGAAGCGGCGGAACGTCAGCGGACAAAGGATCCGCAAAGCCGACAGCAACATCTGCGTCGCTATCGTGAATGGCTGTGGCCGCGACGGTGGTCGTTGGCGCTCATCATCGGCCTCGCTTTGGGTGGAATTGCCCTCGATCTCATCTGGCCGATCGTCCAGATTCACCTGATCGACGGCGTCATCCTGTCGGCCTCCATGGAGGCTGCCGCGAAAGAACGCGAACTCTTGTTCTGGGGGGCGGCGATCCTCCCGCTCTTTCTCATCAACAGCGTCCTGAACCTGTGGCGCAACCTGCGCACCACCCGACTCAACGGTTTGCTGGCGTTTGATTTGCGCGGCACGCTGTTTCATCGCGTGTTGCATTTACCACTCGATGAAGCCCATTCACTCAAAACCGGGGGCGTTCTCAGTCGTCTCAGCGGTGATGTGGATGCGACCACTGGCTTGGTGCAGTCCGCATTGTTGAGTCCGCTGTTGGCCGGTATCCGGCTCGTCGCCACCCTCGCCGTCATGTTCACGATCAATTGGCGCATCGCCTTGATCTCCGTGGTGGCCATGCCGCCGATCATGGTGCTGCATGCCCGCTGGATTCGGCGCATTCGCCCGGTGTGGCGCAGCATGGGGGCTGATCGTCAAGACATCGATGCCCGGGTCGGCGAGGCCTTAGGCGGTTTGCGCGTGGTGCGTGCTTTTCTCAAAGAAGCGCGCGAAGAACTCGCCTACGCCGTCGGCCATCACACGGTCATCCGCAAGCAGATGTTGGCGACCCGTACCCAAGGCACGATTGGCCTGGTGTGGGAAGCCTTGATGCCACTCACGATGGTGGGAATCATCTGTATCGGAGGGATTCTCGTCGTGCGCGGGCACGCCACCATCGGCGTCATCACCGCGTTCGTCGGCTTTGCCTGGCGCTTGATCGAGCCGGTGATGGCGATCGTCAATTCGATCAGTGACACCCAGCGCGGTTTGGCGGCCATGGAGCGGGTCTTCGAGTTGATGGACAAGCCGTTGGAGAAACCTGATCGCCCCGATGCGCAACTGGCTCCGTCATGCATCACCGATGTACGCTTTGCTGACGTGACCTTTGCGTACGGCTCAGGGAAAGCGGTTTTGCATAGTATCGAATTGACCATCAAAGGCGGAACCACCGTGGCACTGGTCGGCCCAAGTGGCTCAGGCAAAACGACCCTCACGGATCTGGTGGCGCGCTTTCAAGATCCGACCAGTGGCGCGATCCTGCTCAACGGCATCGACCTGCGGGACCTGCGTTTGCGCAGTTACCGTTCGTTGATCGCGGTCGTCCAACAAGAGACGTTTTTGTTCGATGGCACGGTGCGCGACAACATTGCCTATGGTCGGCGTGAGGCCACCGATGCCGAGGTCGAATCAGCGGCACAAAGAGCCAATGCCGAAGAGTTCATCGTGCGTTTGCCAGAGAGCTATCGCACACGCATCGGCGAACGGGGCGTGAAACTATCAGGTGGCCAACGCCAGCGCTTGTCGATCGCCCGGGCGATTCTCGCCGATCCGGCGATTCTGGTGCTTGATGAGGCGACCTCAAATCTCGACACAGAAAGCGAACGTTTGATCCAGGCGTCGCTGGGCGAACTACTCAAAGGTCGCACCACCTTGGTCATCGCGCATCGGTTATCGACCATCACGCACGCTGATCAGATCGCCGTGCTCGAACACGGACGGATCGTTGAGCTGGGGTCGCATACGCAGTTGATGACGAGGCCAGACGGCCACTACCGGCAAATGGTAGAGCGCCAGTCGACCCTCGCTGAAGATGGCGCTTCGTGGGGGATCAGCAGGTAACGAGGACACACCCAAGTATCTGGCGTTGCGATGCGAGTCCGCTGGTGCTTCCGCCACTAATGAGGTGACATCGAGTGCAGAATTGGGAATGCCGTTTCCATGATTGAGTCAATTCCACCGTTCACTGACAACAGCAAAAATTCTGTTTCCTGGTGCACAACCGAGCATTTGAAAGCCCGTACAATCCAGACACCACCATCATTTCGTGGACTGATCCCCTGAACGATAGAACAGCATTTGTTCGCTTTCGACATGTTCAATAGAGCAGGTAGCTGAGCCGTTTAAATCACTCCCAAAAAGCGCACGACTGCTTCGTCTATTGTTTCAAGTTTCTTCGATGTTTCGGCCAATTGGTAAATTCCTCCAATGATGGAGGAAACTTTCCTGTTGCCGAGATCGACAATCACAGCCGTACCATCGTCCTCAAGACGAGAGCTCCCGTTAGAGGGAAGTGTGAATGATCCAAACCCAGAAATCGACACTCTCTTCATTTGTTTTTTTCATTCGTCGGGAAGCAAATCGCCATACCCATGCGGGTCTCTTTTCAGCGATCTCTTACGCGCACCGCCGGCTCTGACATTTACCCCATAGCGGTGAACGGCGGCGAGAGGTCAGGAAATCACAACCCGTGAAACGTCGGCGCCAGCGCGGGATACAGCGCTTGGAATCGCGCGCGCACGGCGGCGTAAGCCTTCACTCGTTTGGCATCTGGGCTGAAAGTCTTTTCGATCGGTCCGGGGGCGCAGGCGACCGCGAGTTTGATTTTGCAGGCGCCGACCAGGGCCAGGCGGGCGCCGCCCAGGGCGGGGCCGGCGTCGGCGCCGGTGCGCAGGATGATCTTGGCGTTGCAGGTGTCTGCCAGGATCTGCATCCACAGATCACTGCGCGTCGCCCCGCCGGTGGCGGTGGCTTCGCTGACTTTGGTGCCAGCGGCGCGGATCAGCGCGAGAGATTCGGACAACCCCAAGCAGATGCCTTCGAGCACCGCGCGCGTCAGGTGCGCGCGGGTGTGCATGCGTGTGAGGCCGATGAAAC
>JANYGY010000044.1 GCA_025362255.1 Planctomycetales bacterium | reverse complement strand
TCATTGTAGAAGAGGTTGCCGTTTGCAGCGCAGCTTATTTCCAGGTTGTGACGATTAGAACTCGCCTCCGCAACCGTGCTGCCTTCGATATTTGCAGGCTGCTGTTCGGCCACCGATACCTGAACATCGGTCATGTAGCATTCGCCACGCATGATGTTTTTGGGCCAACACAGACGGACGCGGAAAAAATCACCAGTCGTCTTTTTCACCGCCGCATAATGTTTCCACTGCAATCCAGCGTCGGTCAGGGTATGTCTGAATTGAGGTATCTGGCGGCGATCCTCCCACGGCATGTAGGTCCAATCCCCACCGACCGAGGTCAAGGCACCGTCTTTGGTACATGGCACGATTTCGAACGAAGCCGCATACGATGCGTCTTGTTGGGTATCGTAATTGTCTGCGGACCACAGACTGACGACGACCGGCTTTCCGGGATTGGTCAGCACTGGACTCAACCACGCGCTATTCGCCTCGTCATCCTTGGTCTGCCGAATGCGTAGGCTCTTGCCGCCTGGACGCCGGCTGATGTCGGAGACAGTCGCTTGGTTTACTGCTGTCCAATCCTTTGCCCCATCGGCAAAGGACCATTGCCCTATATCCTGTGCGGCAACCTCCTGCATGCACAGCGCAGCGACCGCGAGGGGACACAATTGGATGAGGTATGTCAGTCGAGTGACGAATGTACGCATGTAAGGACCTCAAGGTTGATCCTTATACGACGGACTATCCAATTTGTGACATACCAAAACGTCACACGCCTATTCCACCTCCATCGACAACCATCGCGCCTGACCTGACCGTTTTTTCATGGTCAGCGGCTTCAATCTGGGGCGCCCCTCGTCCCAGTTCCGACTTGGCGACGAAACCGTCGCCGCCAAGTCGGTGAATCCTCAAATGGTCATGATGTCGTCAGATTTTTCGCGCAGCGTTTTGTCGATCTTTACTTCGGCTTCTTTCAACAATTCACCGACCTTTTCAACCGTCTTCTTGATCAGGTCTTCAGGCATCTTGGCATCTTTGCCTTTGGTCTCGACGTGCTTGATGCCGTCACGACGGACATTGCGCAAGGACACCTTGGCGCGTTCGGCCGCTTCCTTGGCTTGACCGGCGAGTTGTTTGCGGCGCTCGGTCGACAAGGGCGGCAGATTCATGCGAATGACGATTCCGTCGCTTTGCGGCGTCATGCCGAGGTCGGCTTCAGACAGGGCGCGCTCGATGAATTTGAGCAGCGTCTTGTCCCAGGGCTTGATCACGATGGTAGTCGCGTCGGGAACGCTGACCGACGCGCACTGCGGCAACGGCATGCGCGCTCCGTAAGCCTCGACTTGAACATTGTCGACGATCGCGGTGGTCGCCCGACCAGTGCGGATGCCTTTGAATTCGTGGGTCAATTGGGCAAGTGATTTTTCGAATTTGCTTTTGATATCGGTGAGTTCGGCATCGAGGCTCATGAGGCGTGTCCTTGGCGAGTAGCCTCGCCGACGAGGGTTCCGGGCGGATTGGGGCCGAGCGCGGCGGCGATCTGGCCGGGCTTGGTCATGTCGAAAACACGAATGAAGATGTGCTGATCGCGACAGAGGGCGAACGCTGCGGTATCCATCACCGCAAAGCGGCCTTCGATCGCCTGATCAAAAGTGAGCCGCTCAAAACGTTGCGCGGTGGGATCTTTTTTCGGGTCAGAAGTATAGATCCCGTCGACCTTGCTGCCCTTGAGCAGCTCGGCAGCGCCGATTTCGGCTGCGCGCAGGGCGGCGGTGGTATCAGTGGTGAAGAACGGATGGCCAGTGCCCCCGCCAAAGACCACGATCACGCCATTGGCCAACGCCGCGAGCACCCGCGCACGATCGTAGCCGATGCACACATTGGGCAGCGCATGCGGCCCGACCACCAAACTGTGCCCGCCCGCGCGCTCGATGCCTTCGGCCAGGGCCAGGGCGTTGATCAACGTCGCAAGCATACCCATATAATCGCCGCGCGTGGGATCTGCTGAGCGGCCTTTTGAGGTTGCGCCGCGCAGGATGTTGCCGCCGCCGATGACTACCGCGACCGGCTGATGCCGCGCCCCGTCGACCAGTTCGGTGCAAACGCGATCGACCTCGGCGTAATCGAAGATCCCGTCCGCCGAGCCCAGGGCCTCGCCGGAAAGTTTGAGCAGACGAGGTTTGATCATGAGGGTGAAGCGTAGGTCGCAGGCGACCGGGGCAACATCAGCGGTGTTCAGGGCGGATCAATAATTCAGCAACACCCGGCCGACCCCGATGACCTGACCTTTGACCCGTTGCTGATCAGCGACCCGGCGAATGCCGATGATGTCGCCGATGTGGCCGCCAGCGAGGGCATCAGCGGGCGCGGTCAGCTCGACGGTGCCGCTGCGCCACACCAAGGTCACCCCCTGGCCCGGACGCACCGCCAACGGCGCTTGGGCCAGCGTCGGCGTGAGCACTTGGCCAGGAGAAAGATCGCGAGTGGCGATGAAACCGAGTACGCCGATCGGATCCGTCAGCGCGTCTTGCGAGGCGGTCGTCAGCTCGACCCGTTGCACGGCGATGTCGCCTGCGCCCAAGGCGACCCCGCGACGAACGCTGCTGCTGAGCGTGATCACCGACGCGAAGCGGCGCACGCGGAGCACGACCAAGCCCCGCGCCATTTCAGTCTCGCCGCGCATGAGGCGGACGCGGCAGGCGACGTCGCCGACGCGTCCGCGATCCAGCGGAGTAGCTTCGATCTGCGGCGGAGTGCCGTCGTCGGCGATGCTCAAGGGGCCACTGGCGCGTTGGAGGGTGATCTCAGCGTCGTCGCCCGGGTGCACGATCACCGCCGTCGCGGCGCTGACCTGATCGGCAATCGAGATCGTGCGCAGCGGCTGGCTGATGCGGGTTTCTCCGGATATCACCAGTGAAATTGATGGTGCATGCCGGCCGATGCGACCTCGCACCAGCTGTTCATCGAGGACAACCGGCACTGGGCGCAATTCCTGAACTACAATCGTGCCGAGGGCGGCGACGGCATCGGCGGGGCCGCTGAGGTCGGCTATCTCGGCCAAGGTCGCCTGCGGTGCGGCGAGCACCACCGTTGGCCGCAAGCGCACGGCGACTGATCCACTGGCCACCGATCCCCCGGCCACTGCTTCGCGGGCCACTGGGTCGCGGGCCACTGGGTCGCTGGCCGCAAGCGCCACCATCTGACCGAGGACCAGCGAGACGACGGCGACGAACCTCGTCGCCCAGCGGCTCATCGCACGATCTCGTTGGCAGTGCGCAGCATCTCGTCGCTGGTCTTGATGCTTTTGGAATTCGCCTCGTAGGCGCGTTGCGCAACGATCAAATTGACCAATTCCGTGACGACCTCGACGTTGGCCTTTTCAAGTGCGCCGCTGCGGATGGTGCCGACGCCACTGGAACCCGGAGTGACTTCTTCAGGCGTGCCCGAGGCGACCGATTGAAGAAACAGATTGCGACCGATGGCGGTCAAACCCGCAGGATTGGCGAAGCGCACGAGGTTGATCTGACCGCGCGTATTGGTGCCTTGGGTCACTTCGCCGGTAGTGCTGACCGAGACCGGACCCTGCTGCGCATCGATGCCCGAGACCCCGGGCACGAGATAGCCGTCAGGGGTGACCAGGTTGCCGTTGGCATCGACTTTGAAATCGCCGGCCCGGGTATACGAATCCGTCGAACCGTCAGGCAAGGTGACTTTGAAAAAGCCATCGCCATCGATCGCCAGATCAGTCGGCGTGCCGGTGATCTCGATGTTGCCGGCAGTGAATATCCGCGGAGTTCCCGACAATTTGACGCCGGTGCCGATCTGGGTGCCGGTGGGATTGCGCCCGAGATCGCTGGCCTTGGCACCGGGCTGAACCGAGATGTCGTAGAACAGATCCTGGAAATTCGCACGCTGGCGCTTGAACCCGACGGTGTTGACGTTGGCGATGTTATTGGCGATGACGTCGACGTTGGTCTGCTGAGCAGCCATGCCGCTGGCACCGGTCCACAAGGCTCTAGGCATGGGATGATTCCTTCACGGTTCGTAACTGAGGTCGATTCATGTGCCGTTTAACCGTTGCCGCGCAGCAATTCGCTGAATCCGCTGCCCGCCTGATTCATTTCCTTCAGCGATTTCTGGGCCGCGTCATAACGTCTTTGAATGGCGATCATCTCGGCCAATTCCTGGATCGGTTCGACATTGGATTTCTCCAGATAGCCCTGCTGAATCCGACCAGTGGCGTCGTTTTGCGCCTGCCCGGCAGGGTCGAAGTATTGGCCGTTGATCGAGCGCAACTCACGTGGCTGAGGTACCTGCACGACCCGTACCTGATCGATGACCGTGTCGCGTCGGACACCGTTGTTGCTGATGAAAGCCGAGATGCGCCCACTCTGGTCGATGCTGATGCGCTCGGCGTCGCGCGGGATGGTGATCGCGCCGCCCTGCCCCTGCACTAGCCAACCCTCGGGCGTTGCGATGCGACCTTGGTCATCGGTGACGAAGTGGCCGGCACGGGTCAGCAACGTCTTGCCCTGATCATTCTGCACGCGGAACCAGCCATCGCCCTCGATCGCGAGGTCCAGCGGTGCCCCGGTGGTTTCGCGCATGCCACCGCCGTGGGCGAAATAGCTGCCCGCCGCAAGACTGCCGCTGCCACCGTCGCCGGCGATGTTTTCGATCCGCCCGCGCTTGGCGAGTTCTTCGGCAAAGCCGGTGCGCAAAAAGGTTTCGCGCTGGTACCCGGTGGTCTGCGCATGCGCCAGATTGCGGGCGCTGATGTCAAGCGCCTGCGATTCGACGTACATGGCGCTGGCAGCGATGTAGGTGCCCTTGGGCATGGAATGGAGTCCGCGTGTGCAAGAACTGCACGCGACTGCGTGCTACCGGGATGAATCGCACGCCGGATGCCAAACTTTATTCAACCAGCTTAATCAGGCTCGTCGGGCTTCCTCATTCGCTTCTTTTCACCTTGGAGGTTCTTGTCGCCCAAGCGTCTCTGCTTGCTGCCCCACGACGGCTTAGTGACCCGCCGCAGCTTGGGCACGGCCCGGGCATCGCGCACCAAGTCGATGAGGCGTTCGACCACGAGTTCGCGGTTACGGCGCTGGCTGCGGGTTTCCTCGCAGGTGAGGATCAATTCGCCATCCGCGGTCAAACGCTCGCCAGCGAGCTCAGCCAGGCGTGCCCGCGCGCGCAACGACAGTCCTTGGATCGCGACCACCGCGACGCGCAGTTCGACCTTCGATTCCGTCTTGTTGACGTGTTGCCCACCCGGCCCGCCGCTGCGGCTGTGGGCAAACTGCAACGCGCCCTCGGGAACGCTGGCGCCAGGGCCTAGGTGGACATCCATGATCGCATCACTTTTTCGCTCAGCCCATCAATCGGGCGACCGTCGCCGTCGTCGGCTTGGTGATCACGCCGCGTTCAGTGATGATCGCGGTAATCAGATTCGCCGGCGTCACATCGAAGGCCGGATTATAGACCGGGATATCGGCCGGCGCGAAGACCGCACCTTGCGGGCGACGGATCTCGTCGCCATGGCGCTGCTCGATCTCGATCTCGCTGCCGCTGGCGAGCCGCAGGTCGAAAGTCGAATACGGCGCTGCGACATAAAACGGAATGCCGTGGTGCTTGGCGAGGACCGCCAATGAATAGGTACCGATCTTGTTCGCGACATCGCCGTTGGCGGTGATCCGATCAGCGCCAACGATCACCGCCTGGATCCGTCCCTGCTGCATCAGCAACGCCGCCATCGAATCAGTGACCAGCGTCACCGGAATGTTGTTGCTGCGCAATTCAGCCGCCGTCAACCGCGCGCCCTGTAATAACGGCCGGGTTTCACCAGCAAAGGCGCTGATCGTCTTGCCCGCACGAAAAGCCTCGATGATGCAGCCGAGGGCCGTGCCGACGCCACCGGTCGCCAGGGCGCCAGTGTTGCAATGGGTGAACACGCCGCCGGATTTCGGCAGCAAGGCGGCGCCGTTTTCGGCGATGCGCTGGCACAGCTCGGCGTCTTCGCGATGGATCCGTTTGGCTTCCATGAGCAGCCGTGCGCACATCTCCAACGCCGTGAGATGCCCGACGTGACGCAGATAGCATTCACGCATCCGCTCCAACGCCCATTTCAAGTTCACTGCCGTCGGGCGACTGGTGACCAGCCGTTGCAGGCCGTGCTCAAGGGCTTCTTCAAGGATTTCAGAACCGGCACCGACTTGGCTGCGCGCCGTCGGCACCAGATGCAGCACTAGACCATAGGCACCGGCGATGCCGATCGCCGGGGCCCCGCGCACCGCCAGATCGATGATCGCCTGACGAAGCGGCTCGACGCTGGTGATCTCGCGGTAGATGATCTGCGACGGCAACAAGGTCTGGTCGAGCAGGACCAGCGATCCGTCTTCGAGGCCGCCCTTCCACTGGACACCGCGGAGAGGCTCAGGAACTGCTGGAACCGTCATGGGAACTCCTCTAAACGAACGTGGACCCTGCCCGATTCACTTGGTGAAGTGGCAGCTCAAGTAGATGAAATTCGCCGCTGGACATCCGCAGCAAACCGCCGGAACAGGTACAGCGGATCCGCCGGACCAGGCCCTGCCTCGGGATGATACTGCACAGAAAATTGCGCCTTGGTCTCGTGTTCGATTCCGGCGCAAGTGTTGTCGTTGAGATTGATGTGGCTCATTCGCACGCCCTTTGGCAAGGACGTCGGATCCACCGCGAAACCGTGGTTATGGCTGGCGATCTCGACTTCACCATTGCTCAAGCATTTGATCGGATGGTTCGCGCCACGATGGCCGAATTTCAACTTGTAGGTCCGCGCGCCATAGGCGAGCGATAGGATCTGATGGCCAAGGCAGATGCCGAACATCGGCACGTCGGTCTGCACCAGCTGCTTGACGGTGGCAATGCCTTGAGTCACTGCCGCCGGATCGCCGGGGCCGTTCGACAGGAAAATGCCGTCGGGCTTCAGCTCCATGATTGCCGCAGCCGAGGTGGTGCCGGGGACCACGGTCACCCGATAGCCGCTGCTAACGAGCAGCCGCAGGATGTTGCGCTTGATCCCGAAATCGAGGGCGATCACGTGCGGTTGACGCGCGAACGCGGGCGCCTCCAACGGTGTGCCGAAGGTCTGCGTCGATGACGGCTCGCTCCAGGCATAGGTCGTCGACGTGGCGACCGCGCTGGCGAGATCGAGTCCCGCCATCGACGGGGCGTGCTTGGCCCGATTCACCAATTCGAGATCAGGCATGTCATCACTGGTGATGCAGGCATTCATCACCCCGGCGACGCGCAGCCGACGGGTCAACGAACGCGTATCGATGTCATCAATGGCGACGATGTTCGAGCGGGTCAAAAAGGCGCTGAGCGTTTCGACCGAACGGAAACTCGAGGGATGATCGCAGCATTGCCGCATCACGAAGCCACTGACCTGGGCGCGGTCGCTCTCCATGTCGGCGGGGATAATCCCGTAATTGCCGATCTCGGGATACGTCATCGCCACGATCTGGCCGCGATAACTCGGATCGGTCAACACTTCCTGATAGCCGGTCATGCCAGTGTTGAAGACCGCTTCACCGACCACGGTGCCCACCGCGCCGACGCTTCGCCCGCGAAAAATGGTGCCGTCGGCAAGGGCGAGGCGGCCGGTGCGAGGCTGGGCGGGGTTCGTCATGGGGGGCTCCTGCAGGTCGGCAGCAGTGTCGAAGCGACCCCCTGCTGACAAGCACCGAGACGAGATTTCCTGATCAGCAACCGGGTTTCTTCAACTCCATCGGAAACGAATGGTTTTGCGCAGCCAGCCGTGCGCCGGAACCACGCACAAGGTCGACCGGCCTAACCACGAGGTTGCGCGCTCGGCCGGTGGCTTGCCCTCGGGAAAGGGCTTGGTGCTCAGTTCCATGCCGCGCGCCCGGGTCACCCCGAGCCACGGTGATTCAGACCGGCTGCGATGCTCGGTCCACAGGCACAGCCACGGAAAATCCGCAGGATCCCAGCGCACCATCAAGGTCCGCCCCAACATCGGGTTGTGCACCCGATACCAGCCATCGAGCACCGGTGCAGTGTGGATGTCACCGCGATTTTCATCACTTGGCCCAGGCATGGCCAGCGCCGTGGCGGCATCGATTGAAACGCTCTCCGTGCCGGGCTGAGACCCCGACTGAGACATTGACTGTGGCCTGGCGATGCCGGCGGTGATTGAGGCTGTCGCCAGAAATGGATCGCCGAGGGTCGTGTGCTCGCACCACTCGATGGTGCGGGCCACCGCATCGAGACTGCGCACCGAGGTCGTCAGCACGAGCGTATCGCCTTGGAACTCGAAACCCCGTTCGACAGCCAACCGGGCGAGCGGCAACTCGGTTGAAAAAACCGCGGATTCGCCTTCCAAACGTGAATTCCATCGGCGGACGCCGGCTTCACCATGCAATGGCTTCGCTTCACCTGGCCAGGCCGGGCCAAAGCGATCGAGGCACGGATTGCTGCCGACGATGATCGCGAGCAGCGGATCTTCCGCGGTCTGCCACGGCGGCTGCCACAAGGGATTGAGCTGCTCACCCCGGCGGCGCAGGCACGCCAGCTGGGCACCGGTGTGGCTGACCACGGCTTCGAGCTGATCGCTGCTGAGCAGCATCGCCGGTTGACCACGCCAAGAAGTTGCGCTTCGAATCATTGCTGCTGCTCCGCCAGGAAAGCCATCCCCGACAACACCAGCGCCGGCCGATGCGCCGAATTCGGCAGGATCCGCGAATCGACGATCAAGGCGATATTGCCACCGGTGGCGACGACCTCATGAATGTCAGTTTCGCGTTCGAGTTTAAGCAGGCAGGCGGCGACCATCGGCCCATATCCGATGCCGACGGCAGCAGCCATCGCGCCCATCGTGTCACGTTGGCAGGCGGTCGCCGCCGGGCCGAAGGGCGTCACTCGCGGCAACGCCGGTGCCGCTGCGGCCAAGCCATCCAGGCACGCCTGGGCTCCGGGCAGGATTAGGCCTCCCGCAAAATGCGGCACTCCGTCGGCCCAGCGCCAGGCGGTGATGGTGGTTGCGGTGCCCGCATCGAGGACAACTACGGAGCGTTGTTCCTTGGCGCAGGTCACCGCTCCGGCCAAGACCCGATCATAGCCGCAGCTCGCGTATTGTCCGTAATCCGGCAACGGCAGATCCTCGCCGATCACGCGCAGCCGCCGTCCGCCGGCAACCTCGGCCCACCACGCGCGCACCACCTCACCGTGGGCGCGATTCCCCGGCAGCAGCACCAGCTCACGGATCCCCTGACCATGACGCGCGAAGAACTGGTCGATCGAAGCCCGCCCCGCGGGCAGACGATCATGGACCAGCACCGTGGTGCCATCCGCTACGCCGAGTTTCAGCGTGGTGTTGCCGCAATCAGCGAGCAGGCGCAAGGTCAGCCTTTCACGCCGGTCGACCCGAAACCACCGGCCCCGCGCACGGTTTCGTCAAGTGCGACCACCGGCAACCACGCCAGTTGCGCGACCGGCGCGAGCACCAGTTGCGCCACCCGCATGCCGCGCTCGACGACCACCGCCACATCCGAGGTGTTGAGCAGGATCACGCAGATCTCACCGCGATAATCACTGTCGATCGTCCCCGGAGCATTGGCCACGGTCAGCCCCTGCTTGAGCGCCAACCCCGAACGCGGCCGCACCTGGGCCTCAAAGCCCGCCGGTATCGCGATGCACAAGCCGGTCGGCACCAAGGCCCGCGAAAACGGCTTCACTGTCAGCGGCTCGGCGACGGCTGCTTGCAGGTCCAAACCGGCCGCCCCCGTGGTCGCATATGCGGGCAGGTTCAGGCCGTGAAAATGCGGCAAAGTGGTGATGGGGACGGGGACTGCAGTTTGTGACATGAGGTAGATCACCGAGGAATGAAATGAGATCGTGATCTGGAGCACACCGTGGGAATCGAATTCAGGTGACGCGGCTCGATTCAACCTACGCCACTTCCTCAATGAAATCGAGGTCCTTGCCGTGGGTCTCCGCCATCCGCCACAGAGCCACCAGAGCGAGCGCGAAACTGATCACCCCGATCACCGCGACGACGGTGACATAGCCGAAGCGCTCCTGCCATGCGAACAGCGCCCACTGCATCGGATAGAACATCCCACGCGCGACATTGGGCACGGTGGTCGCCACGGTCGCGCGCTGGTTGGTGCCGAATTGCTCGGCGGCGATGGTCACGAACAAAGCCCAAAAACCGACGGTCACGCCGAGCATGAAACAAAGGACATAATATCCGTTCGGCGTCAGGCCGCGCAGGGACAAGGCGACCGTGCACAGCAGCGCGCTGGCGCAGAGGAATATCGCCAACGTCCGCCGCCGACTGGCCAGGGCATGGGTGATGAAGCCGGCAGCGATGTCGCCGATGATCAGGCCGACATAGCAGCACACGATCGCATTCGCGCTGGTGACCGGCCCGGTGACACCCAACTGTTTAGCGGTGCTGACAGCAAAAAAGACGAATATTCCCACCACGAACCAGGTGGGCAGACCGATGGCAATCGAGCGCACATAACGCCCGACTCTTTCCCCCGAACTGAGCAACAGCCGCAAGCTGCCTTTGGCCACCTGGGCATCGAGAGCGTTGAACATGCCCGATTCATGGGCGAGCCAGCGCAGGATCAGCAAGGCGTAGCCCATCACACCACCGCAGATGAACGCCGTGCGCCACGATACCCACATGGTCATCAGCCACGCGAGCACCGCGCCGGCGATGCCGACACTGGCGACCAGGGTCGCGCCATAGGCACGACGCTCGCGCGGCAGCATCTCGACCACCAGGGTGATGCCGACGCCCAACTCCCCGGCCAGACCGAATCCGGCGATCACGCGCAAGACCTCGTAGTGCCACACCTCCGTGACGAAGGCATTCAGCAAAGTCGCCGTGGAATAGACCAGGATCGAGCCGAACAAGGTTGCCACCCGCCCACCGCGATCCGCGACGATACCCCAAAAGAACCCGCCAAGCAGCATCCCGATCATCTGCAATCCCAGCAGATGACCGAGCATCGCGGGCACCCGTTCGGCTGAAACGTTAAGCGACAACAAGCTGTCGCGACCGACCATGCCGATCAGCACGATATCATAGATGTCGACAAAATAACCCAGCGCTGCGATCAATACGGGCAGGCTGAAAATACCCAAAGAGGGCGGCGGACGCAGAGCTGAAGTCATGGGGTAAAGAAGCTATGGTCGAGTGCGGCGGGACAAACCGACAGCGTAAAAAAAATCCCCTCGGGCTGAGGCCCGAGGGGATTTCACAGATTCATCTCAGCAGTTCTGCATTCATGCCAAGGCTTGTGCCGCGGCCACGATCGCGGCGGTGTCCATGCCGTGCTTTTTATAGAGTTCATCGGCGGTGTACGCCGATTGACCGAACTCCCCATGCACACCGAGGATCTTGGCCTTGAAGTCGATTCCGGCCTGGACCAGAGCGCTGACCAGCATCGATCCTGCACCACCAACGATCTGATGGTCTTCGACGGTGATCAACTTGCCGCCGCAGGATGCCAACGCGGCTTTGTGCGCGTCCAGGTCCGGGCGATTGGCCAGCGCATTATTGAGCACCAGCGCGCCGATGCCGGCGGCGGCAAGCTTTTCGGCAGCCTTCATCGCATGCACCACCAGCGACCCGGTGGCTGAGATCACCACCCGCTTGGCTTTGCCCGCCGTGGTGTCGGCGACCGTCAAGGCTTTGCCCCAAGCGTATTCCTGGCCGGCAGTCTTCAGCGTCACCGGGAAATTTTCGCGCCCGCAAAAGAACAGCACGCTGTCGGGCTGGCGACCTGCGGTGCGGTCATCCGCGATCTGGCGGATCGCGGCGCCCATGGCCCATTCGGCCTCTTCAGCGCTGGCCGGGCAATAGGTTTGAACGTGGGGAATCGCACCGGTCATCGCCAAGTATTGCAGGCCCTGATGACTCGCGCCGTCGGCCGCATCCTGGAATCCGGTGTGGGTAAACACCGCGATCACCGGGGCTTGGCTGAGGTTGGCCATGCACAAGGGCAGCAACCCTTTGGTCACCCCGAACTGGGCGAAAGTATCGACCACCGGGATGTAGCCCTGTTTGGAGAAACCCGCCGCGGTCGACACCATGTTGGACTCGGCGATCCCGACCTCGAATGACAACTGCGGATATTTCAGACGGAACGGCG
Source organism: Planctomycetales bacterium (assembly GCA_025362255.1). GTDB lineage: Bacteria > Planctomycetota > UBA11346 > UBA11346 > UBA11346 > CAIUVD01. The sequence goes on along the minus strand of JANYGY010000044.1, from coordinate 758 downwards.
CAACCCCGGTCGAACCCTGGAGGTCCGCGCTGACGCTGACCACCGGCAGACCCTGATCAGCGGCGGTGATCATCGCCTTGGGAAAGCCCGCCTGGATCTTGTCCTTTTTGGCCGAAGGCACGGTGCTCGGGACAAACGTCGCGGCTTGTTCGAACTTGGCTTTTTCGTGGAACTCGATTTCACCAAGCCACGCCTCGGCCCACGCCGGCAGAGTCGCCGCCCGACTGATTTCGAGGACGAATTTCCGCAGCCCGCCGCCAACCACATCTTTGCCGACCAACGGAAATCCGTGGCCTCCTGATGCTGATTTTTCGGTAGAGGCAACGCTGTAGCCCTTGACCGTCTTGGCCCACAGGGCGATCGGCCTTGTGGGGTCGCTCTCGGCCAGGTTCACGGCCGTCTCGACTGCAGTGAAAGCCGCCTGCAGATCATTGCCGTTGGCCAGCTTGATGACGTGCCAGCCTTGCGCTTCCAGCGCAGAAAAGCTTGGCGTCATCGAAAAGCTGTCGGCATCGATACGACCGGACAACTTGGTGTTATTGTCCGAGATGACGAGCACGAAGGGATTGACCTGACCCTTGGCGGCCAGCCCAGGAATCGCCGCCACAGCCTCTTTGGCTTCGCCTTCCATCATCGCCCCATCGGAGATGACGCAGATCGTGGTGCGCGCCTTGTCGGCCAGACGATCGGCCATCGCGAGACCCTGCGCGATCGGCAAAGATGAGCCCAGCGGACCGTTGGAAATCATCACCCCATCA
>JANYGY010000042.1 GCA_025362255.1 Planctomycetales bacterium | reverse complement strand
CCCGCCCATGTTCGCAACTCACCCGACCATGGGCGGGCCGCCCATGCCACTATTTTGGCCTACGGCTCGCTGGCGGCGAGGGCGGCGATCTCTGTGGGCGACAACCCGCGGTCCCACAGCGTCACGGTGGCCACCCTCAGGCGGTAGCTGGGATCAGCGGGCACCGCGATGTGTCCGCGTGGATTCGCCAGCTTGAGGTGCAATTGGCCGACCCATCCGCGCGTGTTCCAGTCTTCGACATCAGCGCGTATCAGCTTGCCATCGCCGTAGGTCGACCGATGGCCTGACACGTCGAGGGTCACCGCCCGATGCCGCCAAGTTGGTGCCGCGCGGCGATCACCGTCGTCCATCGGCAGCTGTAGGATAGTGAATGCATGGTTGCTGGCGTCCGTCATGCCGATGATTTCCATCAGCGGAATTCGGGTCGTGGGGGCGCAGATCACGCGAATCCACGCTGCCATGGTGATCTCACCGCTGGCGTTAAATCGGGTCGCCAGGCGGCTGCCGTCGTCTCCGCCGGGCATCGACCACACCGCATCATCAAGGCTGACCTGCACGCCGTCGGACAACCGCAGCGGAGTCCCATCGCTACCCAAAGTGAGGGGCGGCGCCCCCGCGACGCGGTTGCGCAGATGAGCGTCAGAGCCGAGGAAGCGCCAGTTCATCACCGGACCGCGAAGAGTAGGCGGGGCCAGCTCGGCTTCTTCGCCAGCAGCGATCCGGCGGGTCGAACCGTCACCAACCAGGTCGACCACGCCCTCATCGACCACCACGGCCAAGCGTTGATCAGCAGCCTTGACGGTGAAGCGCGTACCGACCACGCGCACTTCGCCCTGCGGCGCGATCATGCTCCAAATGCTGCCAGTGGACTGCTTGCGTACCGTGCAACGGAGCTCGCCGTGCTCGAGGCGCAGGCGGTGACCGTCGCCGGGCCGCAGCACCACCTGGCAGCCGGGTAACAGGGTCAGCTCGGCGTCGCCGAGATCGAGCCGCACAGTGCCGACGGCGCTCAACGGCCCGGCCGGCACGCCGCCTCCGCGAGCGATGCCTGGCAGTTCGCCGGCCAGCAAAAAGGCCGCCGGCGGCTGGCGCGGAAAAACCAGCAAGGCTGCCCCGATCGCCAGCATCACGAGCGCTGCCGCCGCCAGACCAAGCCAGCGAGAGCGAGGCGGCGAAGATCGGCGGGGTGTGCTGACTTGAGTGACTCGGCTGACTCGAGTGACGCTGCTGCTCGGCCGCGCTGCCAGATGCCGCAACGCCGCGTCAAAGTGTGCTTCGCGCAGCACCGCGTCGGCGTGCGCCGGATCCTTCGTCAGGTCGAGGTCGTCCATCACATTGAGGCCATCGCGAGTCGGCGTTCGATGCAGCTGCGCAGGCCCTCGCGCAGCCGGTTGAGCAGGACGCGGACATGGCCGGCCTGCAGCCGTAGGCGCAGCGCGATCTCGCCCGGCTCGCAGTCCTCGGCGTAGCGTAGACGCAGAATCTCGCGACCGCGTCCGGGCACGTCCTGCAGGCAGCGCTCCAGCGCGACCTCGCGAGCGTCGAGTTCAGGCGCGAGGCGCTCGGCGGCGGCAGCGAGGGCCTCGATCGCGGCTTCAGCCTGGATGCGCAGGCGGGTGGCATGCGTACGCCGCCACGCCATGGCGCAGGTCCGGGCGACGCCGATGGCCCAAGCGGTGAACGGCCGGGTGTGGTCGTAGTCGGGCAGCCGTCGCCAAGTCACCATCGCGACCTCCTGCAGCAGGTCGTCGACGCTCGTCGGATCGCGTACCAGGGCTGCCAGCAGACCGCGCACCGCAGCCTGGCTGTCGCGCCACAACTCGTCAAATCGAGCCTGTTCCATCCGAGATTCCGAAGCGGTCAAAATACCATCTCGACCATCCCGGTACAACCACGCGAGATGGGAACTCCGTCAACGGCCGTGATTTCAGAGGGGACGAACACGTCGCAGACAGGAACGAGTCTCATGCCTTACTTGTCACCTCGATGGCTGAACGTTACAGCGCCTACATCGACATGGCCTGCAAAACTTGTTTTAGGACTGTTCTATCATTCGTTATTTAATGATAGTCTTGGATTATCCTAAGGACCAGGTAAATTGGATTCTTATATGTCTTCCCCATCACCGTCACATGCCAAATTTAAAATGTTCAGGGTGCAAGGTTTGCGATCCGCGTCCGGCGTGGTCACCAGGGGGTTCTCGCTGATCGAATTGCTGGTGGTCATCACCATTATCGCCATTCTTTCCTCAATGCTGATGGTGTGTATCGGCATGGTACGCAGCGCTGCCAACTCGTCTGTCTGTCTCAATCAGCTCCGGCAAATGTCCATCGGTGTTCAAGTCTATGCGGGGGACAACGACGGCTTGTTGCCGCAGGTGAACTTCACTTGGTGGGACAGGCAAAGCGCCCCGCTGGCGGTGGTCTCCAAATTCGCCACCCTGGCACAAACGCAGCTCAATGAGCGGAAAAACATATTGGTCTGTCCGTCGGACAAGCGCCCGGATGGCGATCCGGTCAACAACGAATGGGGTGGATACAGCTCCAAGAGCTGCATGTGGGGAGATTACGCGACGTCATCCCAAAAGATTCAATCTTCCTATTGTTACAATGTCGAGGCCTTTGCTCCTGAAAGGTGGGAAAGGGATGCAAATGGCGGAATTCCTCCACGGAACATCGAGTCGTTGCCGATAGCACGGGCGATGTTCTGGGACTCTCCCAACCTCATGAACAGTAGCAGGGGCCCCATGGGCCTAAATCTGCATCGCAATGGCGTGAACATGGTTTTCATCGATGGGTCAGCCCGGTGGTACAGCTTTGGACCAGCCTTGCCGGGTGAGATCTGGATGTCCAGTAACACGAATGGGAGAAACGCCTTCGAGGTCTGGTGGGGTGAAACTCGCCGCTCTATCGGACCAGGGGTCGGCTGTCAGTGGATCGACCATTTGGCCGCGGGCCGCGGCGAGCCCTGGAATTGAATCGGAGCTGCGACGTCGGATCTATCTGCCCTTTAACAAGACTTCAGGATAGCCCCTGGGACCGCCGGTTTCCAACCGGCTCG
>JANYGY010000039.1 GCA_025362255.1 Planctomycetales bacterium | reverse complement strand
CGGTTTTCTTTGAGCGCTTGGCCTATCCGTTGCACGGTGGCTCCCAGTCGCTTTGTTATGGGTAAGCCTCCGATGCCCGCTTCGAAATACCCACCAGCCCCGATCAGACCCCAGGCTTCACGGTCAATGGCATATCGACCGCCGACTCGACCCTTCTCAATGAGAATCAGAAGGAAAAGAATGCGTACGGTGTGACGGCCTATCAGAAATCCATTGGTGTCGCGGATATCCAGTTGGCTGGATTCGTACGCTCTAGTCAGGTGACATTCATTCCCGATGAGGAGCTCGCTTTGATTTTCAATGGTGTTGCCGGCAGCCTCGATCGCAAAGCGTTGGTTTTTGGTGGCCAATTGGACGGGAAGTTTTCATTGGCTGAGCATCACACCTTACGTGCTGGCGCGGCCTACAGTCAGACCCGATCCGATATCAAGACCACTACTCTGGTCTTGCCAGCGGACGCTGCCGGGAATCAGACGAGCGATGTCCCCATTTCGATCGATGACGATCAAGAATCCACAGGCAGCTTCACCAGCTTCTATGTTCAGGACGAATGGCGCCTCAACCCCCTATTCACCGCCCATTTCGGCGTCCGCTACGACTTGGCCAAAGCCTATGTCGACGAAAGCCAGATCAGCCCGCGTTTCAATCTGGTCGCCAAACCAACCGATTCGACCACGATTCACGCGGGATATGCCAGATTATTCACCCCTCCGCCATTGGAGAATGTCGACAACTCGTCAGTCGCCAAATTCGATTTGACGACCAATGCCTCGGAAGTGTCACAAAACGACCCGGTGCGAGCTGAACGCACAAATAGCTATGACGTTGGGATCACGCAGCGCATCTTCAGCGCATTCCAACTGGGAGTGGATGGATACTACAAGGACAGCAACCATCAGGTGGATGATGGGCAATTCGGTTCAGCGCTGGTGTTCACGCCATTCAATTACGCCCATGGCCGCGTGTATGGCATTGAGGGAACGGGCACTTACGAGGACGGCGATTGGACCGCATTTGTGAATACGGCGGTATCCCGCGCGGAAAGCACCGAAATTGAATCCGCACAGTTTCTGTTCAGCCAGGACGAGCTCGATTACGTCGCCGAGAATTATGTCCACGTCGACCATGACCAATTGGTGACCGGATCGGCAGGCGTATCGTATCTGTTTCCAAGTCGTACTCGCTTGCTGTGCGACGGCATTCTTGGCAGCGGTCTGCGGGCGGGCTTTGCCAACACCGAACGCGTTGCAGGTTACGCGACCGCCAATATCGGTATCAGTCAAGAGCTCGGCCCCTGTGCGCTACGGCTGGATGTCCTCAATATCTTTGATCGCTCATACCAGATCCGCGACGGCTCAGGCATCGGCGTGGGCGCGGCCCAATATGCAGCCCGCAGGGGATTCCTGTTCAGTGGGACCGTGGAATTCTAATCGGCTGTCGGGCACTTGCGGTCGTCCCCCTGCTTGAAACATCCAGGATCTATGGAATGGGATGGTAAAGTCGCGAACGCGAGTCTCGCGTGCCGGGCAACTGGTCGGGTGCTGGCACCGGGCGAGGTGTTTTTTTCCGGCTTGGTGCTCGATGGAGTGACCTTTGCGCGGCGGGATTTCGCCCCCGAGGCGTGGGCTGAGCAGGATCCGGCCAATTTTCTCAGCTGGTGGCGCCAGCGCGTGCCGGTACCCGATCCCAAGCGGCAGCAGGTGAAGCTCGACAAGGATCTGCTGCTGCAATTGTTCGCTGATCTGCGCACCTCGCGCGATCGGCCGCAGCAGTGCCTGTGCTATGTGATCGCCTTGTGCCTGGTGCGGGCCAAAGCTTTTTCCCTGGCGGCAGTGGGCGACAGCGAGGGCGACACGTGGCTGCACCTGGATCACAAGGCCGACGGTGTGCGACTGCGGCTGCGCGATCCCCGGATGACGCCCGGCGAACAGGAACAGGTCCAGCAGTCGCTCTTGGCGATCATCGGTTTTGAGCAACCCGCAGTTAGGTGATTCCGCAGATTGCCGGACCCACGAACGGGGTACACTCAGGGCCGGAGATTCGCACCATGAGCAAGGTCCACGACGCCCTCACTGATCAACTTGGCCAGATCCTGGCTGACACGTATGCCCTGGCGGTGAAGACCCACGCCGCGCATTGGAATGTATCCGGGCCGCAATTCTTCTTTCTGCACGAAGCGTTCGGCGCGCAGTACGCCGCGTTGTTCGAAGCCGCCGATGAGTTGGCCGAGCGCCTGCGCGCGCTGGGCGACAAAGCTCCCGCCGGCATCAAGGCCTTGGCCAAGGCCACGGGTCTCGAAGACACCGGCAGCAGCGAAGCGCTCAAACTGGTCAAGGATCTGTACGCGGATCATGTGACGTTGGCGAAGACCCTTTCCGGTGCCGTAGGTCTGGCGCAGGACGACCACGACGAAGCGACTGCCGATCTTTTGATCGGGCGCATCGCTGACCACGAAAAAACTGCGTGGATGCTCAAAGCGACGCTCGGCTGAGCGCGGCTCATCTATGGGCACGCTCTATGTCACTGCTCCGGCGTACGGCCTGTCGGGGCCGGTCGAACGGGATCGCATCCTCGCGGTCGCCGCCCGGGCGGCGGCGGTAGCGGGGCTGACCGTAGTCGCCTCGCCACTGCTCGACCGCCATCTGTTCGGCTGGGGCGCGTGGCTGCCGACGGCTGAACGGATCGCAGACCTGCTCACCGCGCTTGACCACGACGGCGTGTGGGCGTGCAAAGGCGGTTACGGCTGCATCCATGCCGTGCCCGCGTTGCTCGCGGCGACCCCGGCGAAAAAGCCGTGGTTGGCGGGCTACAGCGATGTGACCGTGCTTCATAGCGTGTGGCGTCAGCGCGGCTGGGGCGAGGGACTGTACGGCCATCTCGGCAAAACCGCCGGCGGCCGCGAAGAGCACTCGGCCTATGCCTTGTTGCGCGGTGAAGGCTATGTCCGCACCGGCTTTGGCGATGCGTTGGCCCGGGTCCTGCGCCCAGGCCAAGCCGAAGGCGAATCGTTTGTCGCCTGCCTCAGCGTGCTCGCGGGACTGGTCGGCACGGGAGCCGTGCCGAGCCTCGACGGACGCATCCTGTTTTGCGAAGACGTCGACGAGAAGCCGTTCCAGATTGATCATGCCCTGGAACAGCTGCATCTCGCAGGTCATCTGCGCGGCGTTCGGGGGTTGGTCGGAGGATCCTTCGCGCATACCGAAAAACCGGATTATTACGGACCGAACCCGGACGAACTGCTCGCCGCCTGGGGCGATCGGCTGGGCGTGCCAGTGCTCGCGAGGATGCCGTTCGGGCATCTCGAGGATCACCTGGTCATCCCCAGTGGCCGGCAGGTGGTGCTCGATCTCGCCGCCGACCGCTGGTCGTTGACGGTCCGCCCGCGATGACCGCGTTCGCTGACATCTGCGTGCAGGCCACGGCCTTTCGCCGGCAGTTGCATCGGCGTCCTGAATTATTGTTCGCGCTGGAGGAGACCGCCGCGGCGGTGCGTCGCGAACTGACCAGACTCGGCATCGCTTGGCGACCCTGCGCCGGCACCGGTACGGTGGCCGATCTGGGCCCAGCCACTGGCCGTCGGATCGCCTTGCGCGCCGATCTCGATGCGCTGCCGCTGGCCGAATGCACTGGTCTGCCGTGGGCGAGCGAAAAGCCCGGGTTGATGCATGCGTGCGGCCACGACGGCCACACCGCCAGTCTGGTTGCGGCGGCCGCGTGGCTGAAATCACGCGAAACGGAATTGCCAGGTCCTGTGCGCTTGCTCTTTCAGCCAGCCGAAGAAGGCGGCCACGGCGCGCGCGAGATGATCGCTGACGGCTGCCTCGACGGGGTCGATCTGGTATTCGGCTATCACAACTGGCCGCACATCCCCTATGGCCGGGCCGCGTGTCCGCTGGGGCCGGTGATGGCCGCGAATGGCGAATGGTCGGTGACGATCACCGGCCGCGGGGGCCATGCGGCGGCTCCGCATCAGTGCATCGACCCGATTCTCGCCGGTGCGCATTTCGTCACCCTGGTGCAGCAGCTCGTCAGCCGCCAAGTCGCGCCGCAAGACGCCGCAGTGGTCACCGTCACCTGCTTTCACGGTGGCACCGCTGACAACATCATTCCTGAATCCGTGGCCCTGGTCGGCACCGTGCGCGCGGGCACCACCGCTCAGCGCGACGCTCTGGTGACCAAAGTCGAACAGACTCTGCTCGCCGCCTGTGCCCCCAGCGGGGCGACCGCGACGTTCACCTACAGCCCGTGCTATCCCGCGACGGTCAACCATGCCGCCGCTGCGAGCCTCGCGCGCATCGCCCTGCGCGCCGAACTCGGCGCCGATTGGGAATGGAGCGACGGCGTACCGCTGATGGCCGCCGAAGACTTCGGTTATTACCTCGCCGCGAAGCCGGGCGCGTACGTGCTGCTCGGCGCCGGCCGCGTTGGCCAACCCGTCCACGGCTGCCACAGCGCGTACTTCGATTTCAACGACGACCTCATTCCGGTGGTCGCCCGCCTGTGGGCACGCATCGTCGGCCTGTCGATCTAGCGCAAACGCCTGCTGGGCGATCGCCGCTTCTTTAGCCTCGGGTTTTCGACCTGCCCTATTCCTTCGTGGGGTCAGATCGCTTTTGGTGAGCCGCATGTTGCGCCAAACGCAGCTTAATTCGCCACGCCAAGTATCCGACCACAGCGAGATTCAGGAATAACGTCAACCCGATGCCGAATGACGGTCGGTGAATGAGATGCTCGATTTCAAAGGGGATGAACAGCGCGGTCGCGACCACGGTCAACCACTCGGCCCACGGGCGGTCGAACCACAGGCCAAGCCCTTCGATCAGGTAGATGGCCGCATAGGTCGACATTCCCGCAGCTACTAAAACGAGCCGCGCATGGGGCAGGCCCGTCACCCATTCGATCGCCTTCTGCGCCCGGGTTCCTTCAGGATCGATATGAAGGTGCGCGATCAGCGTGGCGATCGCCTCGGCCAGATCGGGAGCATGGATGAGGCGGGCGAGGAACAGTGCGCCGAGAAGAAAAGTGACACCCTTGATGACTTTACCGACCGCGATGAAGCGGATCAGCAGCGGGACCCGCTGGGGTCCACGACTGATGCGAGCCAAGTGGAGAGTCTGACGGCGAAGCAGACGGTGCATGTTCAGATCACCTTACGTGTGAGAGTGTCATGCCTGAACGCCTGCGTCCATGGATGACGGATTTCCGATCAGACCCCTGCGCGCAATGGCAACCGCACATGAGCGCTTCATGATGCCGCGATGCCGAAAGCGATTTCCACCGATTCTGCCGCGGTTTTGATCAAGGCCGCAGATGCTTTGGCCCAGCAGCTGGCCCCGCTGCGTTTTGCGGCTCCGGTGCACACCGTCTACAATCCCCTGGTTTACGCCCGCGCGATGCACTCGGCGTACGTTCAACGCTTTGCTAAATCGGGGATCACCGCCTTGCTGCTGGGGATGAATCCCGGGCCATTCGGCATGACCCAGACGGGCATTCCATTTGGCGAAGTCGGGGCTGTGCGCGATTGGCTGGGGCTGGCCGAACCGATCGGTAAGCCGGCGATCGAACATCCCAAGCGGCTGATCGAGGGGCTGAGCTGTGCGAAGAGCGAAGTCAGTGGGCGACGGTTGTGGGGTTTGTGCAAAAGTCGTTTCGGAACTCCGGAAGCTTTTTTCGCACAGCATTATATTGCGAATTACTGTCCGCTGGCATTTGTCGAAGAGAGCGGCGCCAACCTGACGCCCGACCATTTGCCGGTCGCCGAAATGGCGCCGGTCGAAGCAGCCTGCGACGCGCACCTCATCACCCTGGTGCGTACGCTGCAACCCACGTGGGTGGTTGGCATCGGTGCCTTTGCCACGCAGCGCGCCGAGGCCGCCCTGCGCGCTGCGAAGATCACGAACGTCACCGTCGGCACCATATTGCACCCCAGCCCCGCGAGCCCGGCAGCGAATCGCGATTGGGCCGGGCAAGCGACCAGACAGATGGTGCAGCTCGGTATCTGGTCCGCCTGATCACCAGGCGGTGGCGGTCACAACGCGGGGAACGCATCCCCGGTCAGCAATGCGCCAACCTGATAATTGCGGCCCTCGGTGCAGATGTGCGGTGCGCCGGTGTACGTGGTGGTCTGCGGCATGTAGATGACCGAAACCACGACCCGGTCGGTGTCCGAGCGATTGGCTTCGGCGCGGTGGGCGGTGCGTGCGTGATGCCACACGACATCACCGGCTTTCACCGGCACGGTGATCGACGTCTGCCACTGCAACTCGGGACACCGGCGGAACAGATCCGTGGCGTCGCCGAGATTCTGCGCGTCGAGCCCGGTATGCCGGTGCGAGCCTGGAATATAGCTCATGCAGCCGCGGATCTGCGGGACGTCGACCAGGGCGACCCATGCGGACAAGGCGCCGGCTGAATTGGCGTGCGGCCAATAGGGCTGGTCCTGATGCCATTCGGTCGGCACGCCGTTCTTCGCCCGCTTGACCAGCAGATGGTCATGCCACACGCGCAGCGGCTCGCCTGCCAAGGACAAGGCCGCCGCGCGCATGCGCGGATGCAGCGCCAGATCGAGCAGCGTCGGATCCGTCTGCTGCCACAGATTGACGAACTGATCGAACATCGTCGGACCTGAGTCACCGGCGAGATTCTGGGCCTTTCCGGTAGCGATGAGAAACCGCCCCCGGAGGTCCTCGGCCTCGGCGGTGGTGAGGATCCCCGGCGTGTGCAGGAAACCCTGGTGGCGATAGACCGCGACATCGGCAGCAGTCAGCACCGACCGGGGGCTTTCGCCCGTCACAGGAACAGAAACCGGCAAAGACGCAGTAGCCATGGTGATCTCCACGTCCGCATCCTCATGAAAGCCTCAAGCATATCTTTGCTAATTTTGCCACTGAACCTAGCTTTTCATGCGCATGCCACGAAATCGCCATATCACCCTGCGGCAACAGTTTCCGAGCCTGCGCCGAGTCGGCGTCGCTGCGCAATTCATTCCCGGTTACTTCAATCCCCGGCGAACCACCGACATCACCCACGACACCTTGTACATCAGCCTGTTGCTGCGCGGCACCGTGGTTCATCACCTTGGTGAAGCCGAAGTCATCGAACACGCCGGGACCGCAGCGGTGGTGACCTATGGCACGACCCATGAGATCGTCACCGGTCGCAGCCGCGTCGATGTCTTCAACCTTCATCTCGATCCGCAGCGTCATCCGTTGCCGCGCCTGCCGCCTGAGCTGGCGCCGCACCTCGCGCGGCTGCTGCCGCTGCACGCGGGCGTGGTCAGCAATCTCAATCGGCTAGCGCGGGTGGTGCTGCCCGATGTGCAACGCACGGCGCGCTGGCTGACCGCGATCGAGGCCGAGCAGCAACGCGGCGGAGCAGACGCTGATGCCTGCGTCCAGGCGTTGCTCAACTTGGTGCTGATCGATCTGGCGCGAGCGGTGGCGATCGCCGCACCATCATTTCGCATAGCCGCGGATCCGGCGCTCGAACGCGCTGCGCACCTGATCGACCACGGCTTTGCCACCGAGCTGAGCGTCGCTGATCTCGCCGCCGTCGCCGGTTTGAGTCCGTGGCATTTCACCCGCCGATTCAGCGCCTGGGCGGGCCGCAGTCCGATGCGCTGTCTGCGCGATCGGCGACTGCAGGCGGCGATGAGCCGCTTGCGCACCACCGACGAACGGGTCCTCGACCTGGCGTTGGCCTGCGGCTTCCGCGACCTCGCACACTTCAATCGGACCTTCAAGGCGGTGGCCGGCTGCACCCCGCGAGACTACCGCCGCACGCTCGGCTAGGATCTGCCCAACAACGCCGCGACCGCAGCAGTCACCGGCGTATTCCACACGGACTCGCTGCTGCCGATCTGGGCGATCACGCCGCCGGCGAGCACCGCGATGCGGTCGGCCAAGGCCAGCGCCTCGGAGCGATCGTGGGTCACGTAGATCATCGGGATGCCCAGTTGGCGACGCAGCAACGCCAGCTCGACCCGCAATTCTTCGCGCAATTTGGCATCGAGATTGGTCAGCGGCTCGTCGAAGAGGAAGATGCGCGGGCGACGCACCAGCGCGCGGCCGATCGCGACCCGCTGCATCTGACCACCTGACAACCGTTCAGCCGGCTTATCGAGTAGGCCTTCGATGTGCAGCAAGCGCGCCGCCCAGGTGACCCGTTCGTCGATCACGTCGTCGCTCAGCTGGCGGCCGGGCGCGCGCAGGGGAAACGCGAGATTGCGGCGCACGCTCCATCCCGGGTACAGGCTGAAATTCTGGAACACCAAGGCGACATCGCGCAGGCCCGGCGGAGCGTGCGTCATGTCCACGCCAGCAATCGCGACGGTGCCCGCGATGGGCGTCTGCAAGCCGGCGATCGTGCGCAGCAGCGTGGTCTTGCCGGCCCCGGTCGCCCCGAGCACGATCAGCAATTCATTGGCGCCGACCGTGAGATCGAGTCCGGCAAGGACCGACTTCCGACCGAACTCGACGCGCACCCCGCCGAGAACCAACACTGGTGATTGCACGGCATCGCTCATAACGCGGCTCCGCTATGCGGATCGAACAGGCGGATGCCTTCGGCGTGCGGGACGAGAATGACCCGCGCCCCGAGTGCGTGCCGCTGGGTTGCGGGAATGCGCGCGACCAGACGCAGCCCCTCTGCATCGGCATGCAGCAGACGGTGATCGCCTTGATATTCGTCGAGCACCACGGTCGCCACGAGGCCCACCTTCTCAGACTCGTCAGTGCTGACCTGCAACCACTGCGGACGCACACCGACGATCACCGGCCCGAGAACATCGGTCGACGCTGCGTTGTGGATCATCAGGTGACGGCCATCAGCCAAGCACAGACCCTGCGCGGTGCGCGTCGCAGGAATGAAGTTCATCCCCGGCGAACCGACAAAATGGGCGACGAATCGCGAGCGTGGCGCATCGTGGATGGCGGTCGGAGTTCCGACCTGACGGATGCGCCCAGCCTCCATGACCACGACCCTATCGGCCAACTGCATCGCCTCCTCTTGGTCATGGGTGACGAACAACGTGGTGACTCGATGACGCCGCTGCTGCTCATGGATGAAGGCCCCGAGCGAGGCGCGAACGGCTGCATCAAGCGTGCCCAACGGCTCGTCCATCAGCCACAGACGCGGCCGGCGGATGAGCGCACGGGCCAGCGAAACGCGCTGCTGATCGCCCCCTGACAATTGGCGCGGCAGTGCCGACAGCAGCTCGGTGACGCCGACTGCGGCTGCGACCTCATTGACCCTGACCGCCCGTTCGCGCCACGGCACGCCGACTGCTTCGAGCGGGAAAGCGAGATTGTCGCGCACCGTCAGATGCGGATAGAGGGCATAGAATTGAAATACGAAACCGACATCGCGCTGCGATGGCGGCAGATCGGTGACGATTTTTCCAGCGAGCTGGATGCTGCCCCCGGTCGCGCGTTCAAGGCCAGCGACCATGCGCAGCGTGGTGGTTTTTCCGCAGCCGGAGGGCCCGAGCAGAACGACGAATTCACCTTCATCGACCGCCAGATCGACGCCATGAACCGCGATGGTGCCATCGGCGTAGGTCTTGGCGACGGCATTGAGTGCGAGAAACGTCATCTGCCGTCGCCAGTCACACGGCTGGTCCAGGTGGTCGCCACGATTCCCATCAAGGTCATCCAGAAGCCCCACAGGAATCCGGCCTTCACCCACGGTTGGGCCATCAGCAGCACTCCGACGATCAGGACCCCGAAGGCCAAGCGATCGCACACCTGCCCAGAAAAACGGCTCATCCCTTCACCGTCCCGAATGTCACGCCACGCAAGAGATGCTTCCGCACCAGGACCGTAAACACGATGATCGGTGACACGAACACCAGCACGCCACCCGCGATCGTCGGCCACGGCACGCCTTGGACGTTGCCCTGCAAACCGGCGAACCACACCGGCACGGTGACTGCGTGGACATGATTCAGGGTCATCGCAAAGCCGTATTCATTCCACGCTGAAATCAGGCAGAACACCGCCGTCACCGCCATGCCCGTCCGCGCCTGCGGCACGATCACCCGCCAGAATGCCTGCCATCTGGTATAGCCATCGACCAGCGCGGCTTCTTCAAATGCGCGCGGGATGTCGTCGATGAAACCTTTCATCAACCACACCGCCAACGACAGATTGAAAGCGGTGTAGAGGATGATGAGGCCGAGATGCGTATTCGGCAGATCGAGCATGCGGTACATCACCAGCACCGGAGCGACCACCGCCAACGGCGGCATGAACCGGGTCGACAGGATGAAGAACAACCAGTCCTTTGACCCGGCCAGCGGAAAGCGCGAAAAGCCGTAGGCGCAGGCGGTGCCGAGCAGCACCGTGGCGATCGTCGAGGTCACCGCGATGACTACGGACGAGCCGAGATAACGCGGGAAATCACCGGTGAAAAGGTCGCCGTAGGCAGCCAGCGTCGGAATGAAATCGATCCCCGGCCACATCAGTAAACTGGTCGAGGTGGTCGCCGCCACCGGCTTGAGCGAGGTCAAGACCAGCCACCCCAACGGCAGCCCGGCCAGCAGCGCATAACCGAAAATGATCAGAAAACGCATCGGATCAGACCGCCTGCCCAGCATTTGCTGAGCGCATGCGCGCCAGGGCGCGGGTCACCCCGATCGCCAGCGCGATCACCAGCACCAGCACGACGCAGGCATAGGCGGCGCCCAGGCCGACCCGCTGATTGCTGAAGATCACCTGATACAGCAGCGTCGACAGCGTTTGCGTCGACGCATCGTTGGGTCCGGTGATCGCCATCACCAAGTCGAATTGCTTGAGCGCGTCCGTCGCGCGCAGCAACGCCGCCAATCCCAAAAGCGGCGCGCACAGCGGCAAAGTGATCCGGCGGAAAACCATCCACCGCGAGGCCCGATCGATTTCCGCAGCCTCATACAAATGCTTCGGGATCGAACCCAGTCCGGCGAGACTGATCAAGAGCATGAACGGCGACCACATCCACACATCGACCGCCACCACCGCCAACAGCTTCAGACCCGGATCAGTGCGCCATTGCGGCGGAGCCAGCAGGCCGCCCGCGTGCAGCACCTGATTGATCACTCCGTAGTCACCATCGAACAGGAAATTCCAATAGATGCCCATCACCGCCGGCGGCAGCATCATTGGGATCAGCAGCAGGGTCAGAATCGCTGTCTTGCCGCGAAAATCCCGATGCAGCGCCAACGCCAGGATAAAGCCGAGCGCCAATTCGACGGCCACCGCCACCACCGTGAACAGCACCGTGGTGCGCACCGCAGCCGCGTACTTCGGATCATTGAAGACCCGGCTGAAGTTGCGCCCGCCAACCCATTCCCAACTGCCACCGGTGAGCTCGGAATTGGTAAACCCCAGGACCACGCTGCTGATCAACGGGAAGACGTTGAAGATGATCAGGAACAGCAACGTCGGGATGACGAACGCCCAACCGAGACGATGGCGCATGACCTGATTATTTTTTGAGACCGGCGTCTTCGAAGATCGCCTCGTGCTCATCCGCGATCGCGCGCAACGACGCCTGGGCGTCGGCGCCATCAAGCGCTTCGCCCAGATGCTTCACCGCACTGGCGAGCAGCTCGTTGTACACCGGGACATTCCAGAAATCGCGCACATGGTCGAGACTATCGGCAAACGCCGCGTTATAGGGCGAGGCGGCGCGAAATTCAGCTGAGGCGAGAATCGCGGTGTTGGCGGTGAAGCCGGCCTCCTTGGTGATCCATTGACGCTGCACGGCGGGAGTGTTGAACCACGCGATGAATTTCTTGGCGGCCTCTTGACGAGGCACCGGGATCTTGGCCGACACCGAGAATCCCTGACCGCCCAATGAAATCGCGTGGCGCTCGCCATTGGCCGGCATCACCGCGAACCCGACCTTGGGCCCGAGCTGCTTGGCGATCGTGGGGAAGAATGCGAAGTAGGTGCAGCTCATCGCGGTCGAGCCGTTGGTGAACACATCCAGCACCTGGCCATAATCGAGATTGGTCGCGCCTTTGGGGCCGAAGGTGGTCAGGGTGCGGAAGAATTCCAATGCCTTGACCGCCTCCGGCGTGTCGAGGTGACCGTGCACGGCGTAGGTCGCGGCGTCGCCCCACGAACCGCCGTACGACCACAGCACCTGCTGGAAACCCATCGCCATCGCGTCGTAGCCGCGCCCGGTGAGCTGGGCGTTGCCGTAGCGATTCTGGGCCGGGCGGTGAAAGAATTCAGCAACTTGCGCGAACTCGGTCCAGGTCTTCGGCACCGCCAACGGGCGATGGAAACGCGCCAGAAAGGCGGCCTGCTCGGCCGGATCCGTGAACCAATCCGCACGATAGGCCAGGCCGACCGCATCGGTCTCGCACGGCGCGGCAAAGTAGTGCTTCGATCCACTGGGATATTCGCAGAGATTGCTCAAAGCCTGCGGCTTGATGCCCGCGAGGTCGATCGCCCCAGGAAGCCAGCTGGTCAGGTCCACGTACAATCCCCGCGTTGCGCCCCGGCCAAGCCATTGGCTGTCGCCGACCACGATGTCGAAACTGGTCGTGGCATTGCCGAAATTCAAGAACACCTGGTCCTGGAAAGAACCCCAAGGGATCTGATGAACGGTGATCTTGGTCCCGGTTTCCTTGGCGTACACATCTGCGATCTGCTGCAAACCATCCGCCGGCGCCCATTGCGCCCACCAGATGGTCAAGGGCTCAGTCGCCGTGGCCTTTGCTGGAGTCGGCTCGACCGCAAAAGCCGGCGTCAGCACAGTAGAGAAAATGATGGCCAAGCTCAGGACGAAACGCGACATGTGATACTCCCATTGGTCTGCGAGGCGCGCATGGAAGCGCTCCCGCACGGGAACGCAACCCCGCATCCGCGCCGACCTTCGGCCAATGGTGTGAGTGAGCGGTGAACCTTGGCTTCAACGATCGTTTACTCTGTCAGCACGCTCGCGAAGGACGTGAAGAAAAGCTGCCTAGGCGAGCTCCTTCAAACCTACTTTAGCTGATGCTCATCCACGATTGCGAAGGACACGACCATGGCCATCACCACCCCTGAGAGCGCAGAAGACGGTCATCTCGACCTCGTCCCGATGATCGACTGCATCATGCTCCTCCTCCTATTCTTCATGATGACCACCAAGTTCACCGCTGATGAAAAGGCCGTCGGAGTTCTGCTGCCCACGGACAAGGGGCAACCACCCGATCCCCACCTCATCCTCGACCCCCCACAACTGGTCAATATTTCCATCTATCCAGCCGGGCTGACCAAAGGTTCGCAGCCCCCGCAATACGTGGCTCAGCTCAATCGCCTGCATGTGCCCGGTCAAACCATCGGCGACGCGTATGTGCGCATCGGCAATCGCGAACCGCTGCTGATCAAGGGCACCACCTTGGCCAAACCCGGTGGCACCGAGCGGTCAGAGATGCAACGTTCCGTCGATACCATTCACTCCTATGTCACCGATGAACTGGCAAAATTCGAAAAACCCGGTGAGCCGCGCAACAAACAGAACGACATTCTCATCAACTGCTTCAGCGGCATGTCGTGGAAGTTCGCCTTGGTGGTTTACGACGGCGTTCGCGCCTACGAAGGAACCGTCGGCAACCTCACCTACACCGGTGATCCCGCCCAATTAATGCTTGCCCGAGCAGTGACTTTTGCGCCCCCACGGATTCGCGACTACACGGCGAATGAACTCGGCGATGAATTGTATGAGATCATCAACTCTAAGTAGAATGTTTCTGAAGGTTATCGGTTAGTAAACATATGTATGCCACGTGAGCTTGTGCATATCGCGGGACAATAGATAAAGATCGAGGAGTCACCGTTGGGGCACCTGATCTCTCATTTCAACAGGGTCGAGATCTGGGTTTAAGTCATCGACGAATGCTGGCATTGGTGTGGCCAACGATGATGGCGAAACCTCGCAAGGTCATCTACGATCACGTGATCCTCACCTAATCCCACTTCCAACACGTCATCGCCAACACATGCCATGTCCAACTGTGATGAAGCTGATGTACCGGCGGCGCCTCATAGGGTGGGTGCTGGGTCGATGCGGCGCCAAGGGCGACGAACAATGGGAGGAGATGCTCATCGGTAGGGTGGATGCGCGCGGCTTCGGGTGCTTGGCGCCAGGCGCGCAGGGCGGCGAGGTCGTGAGCCTGAACAGCATCGCCGAGCCAGTGATCAAAGGCGGTGACCCAACGCGGTGGTTGATCGTTGCCGGGAACCACCGCGGCTAATGGGTGGGTGGGAGCGCCGCTGGCGATGACCAGCACGCCTTCTTCACGCAGGCTGCCGAGCACCGCGCCCAGGCGCAGGTGGTCATCGACTCCACCAAAAGTCAGGGACACCGGCACCACGGGAATGTCCGCGGCGGGCCAGGCCAATGAGAGCGGCACCCAGGCGCCATGGTCGAGGCCGCGTGCGGCCGGCTTGGCTGGGATGCCTGCGGCCGACAAGCGCTTGAGGATCGTCTGCGCCAACTCGGGTGATCCGGGGGCCGGCCACTGCAGACGATAGAGTTCGTCGGGGAAACCTCCGAAATCGTGAATGGTTTCGTTGATCGGTTGGACGCCGACGAGGACCTCGCTGGCGCGCCAATGGGCAGAGACGACCACGATCGCCAGTGGTCGCGGCACCAGAGCGGCCAAGCCGCAGAGGAAGGTCCGCGCGGGGCAGGGATCAATGGCCAGGGTCGGCGCGCCATGGGACACGAAGAGGATGGGCTGATGCATCGCAACCTCCATGACGGCACACGGAGGCCATCATTGAGACTCTACCACGCTCCTGAAATTGCGCAGCCCGTTAAAAACCTATCCGCTGCACCTATTGCATTCGGATATGCGGTGAATTTTAGACTTAAAACACCACGGCGAGATTGAAGCCGAGACAATAGATCAGGTCTCTGCCGGGGGTCGCATTGGGGGCGACTGCCTGATAGGCGCCATTGGGGAGGAAGCCGCCCGCGAACAGTTTCATGGTGGTGTTGTAGGTGTACTGCCAGGCGAGGGTGAGGTCGCCTTCCTGGCCGAATGAACGGCCGCCGGTCGGCGTCTCGACGGCGGTGCGATAATAGGAGTAGATCAGATTGAGGCGGACTTTGTTGCGCTCGTCGAAGGCTACTCCGGCCTTGAGTTTGGCAGCTTGCAGACCGTAGGCATTATTGCCGGTGAGCAGCCGCGACAACTCGCCGTATTGTTCGTTCTCGACGATCAGGGTGTCGCTGACACCTTCCCAATTGTTGATGAACGAACGGTTTTGGCCGGTGGTCGAGGGCGCCCCGTCATTGCCGGTCATATGGTCGAATTGCGCGCCGAGCACTAGGGCTTGGCTCGGATAGGCGTGCCAATCGAAACCGGCGTAGCCGCCGTAGCCGAGATAGTCGATACCGTCACCTTGATTGCCGCGTTGCAGTGCACCTTCACCAAACAAGTCGAGGTCGCCATACTGGAATTCAAAGCCACCGTTGTAGGTGATCAGCTTGTCGCCGGGCGTGCCATCGATCATCACGATCGTCGAATCGCGGCTTGCCAGCGCATCGACACTGCGCATCGGCACTTTGCGTTCGTAAGTGATCAGACCGGTGATGAAGGTCCGGCTGTCGCCTGATTTCGCCGGCTTCCAATCGCCACCGATACCGACCAGGGTACTCGCCCCCGGCACACTGTAGGCGAACGGCGTGAGGTCGAGACCCTCGAACGCATTCCAGGTCGCCCGGCCGCCATCCCAGCTGGTGACCCGTGGATGGTTGGCGGCGCTGTCGTACAAAAAGGCGCCGTGGCCTTCGCGCAGATTCCAGCTGACCGGCATGCGTCCGACCAACACGCCGAGGGATTCGAACGAGAAGAATTCCTTGAACTCGACATAGGCATCATCGACCACCGCGAATCCGCTGCGCACGGCGGGATTCTGACTGTCGGCGGTATTGTCGCCGGCTTCCGCCTCATAGGCGAGGGTGATGTTGACCTTCACTTTTTCGTCGAGTTTGACGCTGGTGCCGAACTCGGCGCGGATGTTGCCGGTGCCTTGATGATCACTCTGATTCGCATCGCCGGTCAGATAGCGTCCGCGATTGACGACATCGAAATCGAGCAGCCCGCGGATGACCACCTGACGCTGCTGTCCGACGCTGAACTTACCGCCGGGTGACAGTTCAGACGGCGTTCCGCTTTCGGATTCAACGCCAAAAGCCGAGGCAGTAGCCGTGGCGATGCCGACGATGGCAGTGAGTGAGCGAACCAGGACGGACGTGCGACGCATGAGGAATTCCGAGGGAGCCGAACGCTATCCGGGCCTATCGGATCGCAACCTGTGGCGCGGGCTTTGCTGCGTCATCCGCGCGTGAAAGATCAGACCGCGTGCACCGTCTTGTGCGCGCGGTGCACGGGTTGGCGCGTTGCGCGGGCATTCCTGGGCGTCAGCATCTTCGACTCATGAAGACCGTCCTCATCCTGCTCGTCGTCGGCGCCATCGGTTTCGGTGGTTGGTACGCCTATCGTCAACGGACTGCCAGCATTGCGCCCGCCGGTGGCGACTCGGTGCTTGCTCCGGGCGGCACCGCCGGGGTTCCGGGACTTCTGCCTGGTGCCACCGCGGGCGGCTCGACCCCCTTTGTACAGCCGCAGGCGACGTTGCCGGCCGAGGTCCAACAGGCGATCGACGCCGGGGACGCCTTATGGAACCAAGCCGGGGCGGCGCCGGCGATGTCGGCCAAGGCTCCCGAAATGTCGCGGTTTTACAGCAAGGCTTTGCGCGCGCTCTACAATCGTCCGGGCCTGCGCGAGCGCGAAGAGCAACTGATCAAAGAACGCCTGACGCCGCTGGGCGACGCGCTGTTCTTCAACAAAGTCAGTTTTGCTGAC
Source organism: Planctomycetales bacterium (assembly GCA_025362255.1). Classification (GTDB taxonomy): domain Bacteria; phylum Planctomycetota; class UBA11346; order UBA11346; family UBA11346; genus CAIUVD01. The sequence goes on along the minus strand of JANYGY010000039.1, from coordinate 2,961 downwards.
GATGGTCAATTCGGCAACCATACCGTCGCCAACGGCGAAAGCCCAGAAGCTATCGCCAAACGCTACGGCATCAGCCGCGAGCTGCTCAACCGCTTGCGCGGACGCGATGTGAATGACGCCAAGATGCGCGCTGGCGATACCTTCAAGATCATCCGCCTCGCCGGTCAGACCGACCCCGACAAGCGCGGCTATTTCATCCACATCGACAAGGGTGATTTCTACCTCGATAATTATGTCGGTGGCATGTTCGCCCGGCGCTATGTGTGCAGCCATGGCGCGGCGACGTCGCCGACCCCAGTTGGCCGCACGCACGTGGTGAATCGGGTCTGGCATCCGGATTGGACGCAGCCGACGACCCACCAGGTCATCCGCTTTGGCGAGCCGGGCCACCTGCTGGGGCCGATCTGGCTGGCTTTCGACAACAAAGAACTTGGTCGCTCGGGCATCGGCATCCACGGCTACACCGGGGCCGATGCCAAGTGGAGCGCCCAGGTGTCCAACGGCTGTATCCGCCTGCCGAATGAAAATGCCGAAGAACTGTACCAGACTTTGACTCATCCCGATCGCAGTCCGATCGCGGTCGAGATCACCGAGTAAGGTTCTCCCGTTCCGGGAACTCAGGCGGTGCGCTGCCGCCGGCGCCACGCGGCTGGGCCGAGACCCATGTGCTGAGCGAAGACCTTGCTGAAGCGCACCCGGTCAGCGAAACCGACCCGCGTGGCGATGTCGCCAATATCCAGATCCGACGTGCGTAGCCATTCGGTTGCCGCCAGCACCCGTCTGGTGCGCACCCAGGTGGCGGGACTCGTCCCGACGCCGACTTGAAAACGTCGATGCAGTTCGGCTGCTGAACACCCAGCCAGCGCGGCCAAGGCGGCCACGGGCAAGGCCCCCGACAATCGCTGCTCGATCATCGCCAACAGTGGACCCAGACCGCTGCTCGCCCGGGGTGCGAGCAGCCGTTCGGCCTTTGCCCCGAGTTGAGTGAACAACGCTTCGACCGCGGCATAGGTCAGATGGTATCCACGGGCGGTGAGGGCGGGGGTCGCGACCGGCACCTCGGCCAGGGCAACCCCCAGCGCCCGCCAGGCCGCGGGCAATGCGGCCGAGGGGCCACCGAGATCGTAGATCGCGTCAGCGGTCGCGACGATGGTTTCGCGTCCGACCACCGGCAGATCGAAAAAGGCGTTGAGGTGGCGCACGTGACCCCGGCAGCCGCTGATCCAATGCAGCCACGCGGGCACCACATACAGCCGCCCGGCGGCAAACATGGTCCGCCGACCGCGCACCTCGCCCCAGGCGCCATCGTCGAGATTGAGGTACACGCGCCATTGCGCCGAAACGTAATCGTGACCGCCCCACTGCCGATCGATCGAGGTGCCACCTAGATGCAGCAAGCGCAGTCGCAGGCGATCCTCCACCGTCGTGGTTGAAGATCCCATGAGAGGAAATGACACATTCGGATGCAGAGATGCCATGGAATCGTCAGGCCTTATTCAGACTATTGTGCAGCCATCCCAGAGGAAACGCCATGACCTGCCCACTCGCTGCTTGGTCGTCATCTGCGCTGCTGACCGCCAGTGGCGCCGTCCCCAGCCCCCGTCAGCTGGCCGCCCACCGACGCGGCACGTACGGCTTTGTGCATTTCTCGATGAACACGTTCACCGATCGCGAATGGGGCAGCGGCGATGAACCGGCGACCTCCTTCAATCCTACCGGCTTCGACGCAGCGCAGTGGGTTGCTGCCGCCAAAGCCGGCGGTCTGACCGGACTCATCCTCACCGCCAAGCATCACGATGGGTTCTGCCTGTGGCCGACGGCGACCACCACGTACAGCGTCAGCGCGTCACCGTGGCGAAACGGAAAAGGGGATGTCGTCGGGGAACTGGCGGCTGCGTGCAAGGCCGGCGGCATCGGCTTGGGGCTGTACTGCTCGCCCTGGGACCGCAACCACGCCGCTTATGGAACCCCGGCGTATGTCAACGTGTACCATGCCCAGGTCACGGAACTGCTGACGAATTACGGCGAATTATTCGAATTCTGGTTCGATGGCGCCAATGGAGGCGATGGCTGGTACGGTGGTGCTGCGGAAACCCGCCGGATCGACAACGCCACCTATTATCGTTTCCCAGAGCTGTGGGCGGTGTGCCATCGGCTGCAACCGAACGCCGTTTTATTTTCTGACGGCGGGCCGGACATCCGCTGGTGCGGCAATGAACGCGGCGTCTGCAGCACCACCAACTGGGCGAAAGTCAGGCCGGAAGGTTTCGCGCCAGGTGTCATCCCCGACTTCACTCGGCTCGCGCATGGTGACGCCGATGGCAACGTCTGGCGCGGCGTTGAAGTCGATGTCAGCATTCGTCCGGGGTGGTTCTGGCACCCGACCGAACAACCGAAAAACGGCGCTGAACTATTCGGCTTGTGGCTGTCCTCATTTGGCCGCGGCAGCACCTTGCTGCTCAATCTGGCGCCTGATCGGCGCGGGCTGGTCCCCAACGAGGACATTGCTGCGTTGGCTGATTTCCAGGCGAAAAAAGCAGCCTTCACCGCCGTCGATATCGCCGCCGGCAAAGCCGTGATCACCGATGCCGCCCGGCCCGGTCACCCCGGAGGAAACCTCGTCGACGGCAATCCGACCACCGCGTGGGCGGTTCCCGACGACTTGACCACCGCCAGTGCCGAGATCGATTTCCTGGGCGAAGAACGCATCGCCGGGGTGCGCATCGATGAGCTGATCAGCCTGGGTCAACGGGTTGAAGCCTTCGCCATCGACCTGTGGCACGGCCATTGGCTTGAAGTTCATCGCGGCACCACCATCGGGGCGCAACGGGTCATCCAGCTCCACCCCAGCCGCACCACGCGCCTGCGCCTGCGCATCCTCGCCAGTCAAGCCAGCCCGGTGATCTCACGGCTGAGCGTTTTTTCGGGATAAAAAGCAGGATGAGCGAGCCGCAGCCGCGA
>JANYGY010000032.1 GCA_025362255.1 Planctomycetales bacterium | reverse complement strand
GGATAGAGCCCGCCAGGTTTGGTTATCCTGTTTTGTCCCACGTATTCCCAGTCTGTGCATGCTTGACAGACCGGCAACGGTTACTCTGGACAGCATGAAATTCAATTATCCTGGAAAACGCAGTTGCAGCCCATCTGCGGCGTTGCCCAATACTCGAAATGGCGCTGCCATTCCGTCGCATCGGGCGCCTTGCATATGGACCACACCTGCGTTTCCAGTACACCTCGCTGGTGTGCTGAAGAAAAGACGGGGACGCAGAAATGTGCGATATTTTCAAACGATTGACGACTCCAACTGCTTTTTTTCAGGATAAAAAAACTGATCAAAAGAGCTGATCGAAAAAAGCTGATCGAAAAAAGCTGACGTGCGGCTGCGACTGGCACCTCGTCAATTTTTCGCAGCCTGATGCCCCATGCCCCGCTACGCGCTGCAGCTCGCCTATGACGGCACCGAATTTTCCGGCTGGTGGCGCCAACCCGAGCGCAGATCCGTTGCCGGTGAACTCGACGCCGCATTCGCGCGCCTTGGCGAGCCCGGGGCCGCGGCGATCGGCGCCAGTCGCACGGATTCCGGCGTGCACGCGCGCGGTCAGGTCGCCCATGTCGACTGCGCGCGCACCTGGACCGCGGGCGAACTCCAGCGGGCGCTGACCCGCCACCTGCCGACGGATCTCGTGTGCCGGTCAACCGCCCGCGTGGCCGACGACTGGCACGCGGTGCACGACGCGACCGCCAAAACCTATCGCTATCGCCTGGATGTCGGCGTTCTGCCCGATCCCTTTTTCGCCCCGCGAATCAGTTGGCGGCCGGCGTTCGCGGCTGAATCAGCTTTAGGCCCCCTGCAACGCAGCGCCCAGATCTTGCCCGGCGACCACGATTTCCGCGCCTTCGTCCGGCGCGGCGATCACCGCCAAGACCACTGCACCCACCTGCACACGGTGCGCTGGTACGACGCCGATCGCTACCGCATCTGCCAGGTGCGCGGGGCACGCTTCACCTATCGGCTCGTCCGCAGTCTGGTCGGCGGCATGGTCGCCGTCGCCCACGGCACCACGACCAGCGAAGACTGGCAACGTGCGGTCGCTGGTGACGTCACGCCCGCCGCCCACCACCAGGCCCCCGCCCACGGCTTGTGCCTCGAACGCGTTCATTACGCGCAGCCACCGCATTGGGGTGAGCCGACAGTCGCTCGATAAAGAGAGGATTCCTCCGCTGGCCTGGCCAGGTGCGGCGGATACGTCTGCAGGCCTCATGACTGATCTCATTCGCGAACATCACGGTCTGCAGGTGGTGATCACCGTCACTGAGGGTGGTGAGGTGCTGTTGCGGCATCTCGGAGCGTTGCCGGTATCCACGACTGCGCCCGCGACGCCGCAGCAACGGTTGGTCGAAGTCCAGGCGGTGGGCCACAATCAGTTCGATCATCACGGCCAGCGCTACACCGGCACCCAGCCGGGAAGTTTGCTGCGCCATCATGAGACCCGCGACCTGGGGGACGTGCTGGAGATCGAACAGCGGTGGCAGCACGTGGCGGTGACCACCCGGCTGCGTTTTGTTCCGGATCAGCCGATCATGCAATCGAGCACCACCGTGACGTGTCTTGGGCCAGCGGACCTCGACCTGGATTTCGTCGCGAGCTTTTGCTTCACCGGCCTGAATCGCGATGGATTCGTCAGCGGCGACGAGCGTTTTCGCCTGCATCTGCCGCGCAATGTCTGGTACGGCGAAGCGCAGTGGCACGAGGCGACCTTGCCCGAACTCGGGCTTTTCGAGGCGACGAACCAGTCGATGCAGCGGCACACCTACGGCTCGCTCGGCACGTGGTCGAGTTGCGGCCACCTGCCGATGGGCGCGCTGGAGGATCGTGAACAGGGAACGACCCTCGCTTGGCAGATCGAGCATCACGGCTCATGGATCGCCGAGTACGCGTACCAGAACGGCCAGCTCGGGATGCGCCTGAGCGGGCCGACCTTCAACGAGCATCACTGGTCGAAGCGCCTGACTCCTGGTACCAGCTTCACGTCTGTACCGGTGGCGGTGACGGTGGTTGCCGGCGGCTTGCAGGAGGCCTTGTGCGCGTTGACCAGCTATCGCCGGGTGTTGCGCCGCAAACACCGCGACAACCGCGAATTGCCGGTGATCTTCAATGATTACATGAACTGCCTGATGGGTGATCCGACGACCGCTAAGTTGTTGCCGCTGATCGATGCGGCGGCGGTTGCCGGGTGCGAATATTTCACCGTCGATTGCGGCTGGTATTCGGATGGTCCGTGGTGGGACGGGGTCGGCGCGTGGCAGCCGTCAGCGCGACGATTCCCCGGCGGGATCGCTGAAGTGCTGAGCTACATTGCCAAAAAAGGCATGATTCCCGGATTGTGGCTCGAACTCGAAGTCATGGGCATCAAGTGTCCGCTGGCCGACACCGTGCCCGCGGAATGGTTCTTCCAGCGGCGCGGTCAACGGGTCATCGACCATGCGCGCTATCAACTCGATTTCCGCCATCCGGGAGTCATCGCCCACGCTGACTCGGTGGTCGACCGGCTGGTCGTGCAGTACGGCGTCGGCTACATCAAGATGGACTACAACATCAACGCCGGCGCCGGCACCGATCTCGCCGCCGACAGTGTCGGTGACGGCATGCTGCAGCATCAGCGCGCGTATCTGGCGTGGCTCGATCGGGTGATGGATCGCCATCCGAAACTGGTGATCGAGAACTGCGGCAGTGGCGGCATGCGCATGGATTACGCGTTGCTCGCGCGCCATCCGATCCAATCGGTCAGCGACCAGACCGATTACAAAAAAAATGCGATCGTCGCCGCCGCCTGCGTCAGCGCGTGTACCCCCGAACAGGCCGCGATCTGGAGTTATCCGCTGCGCGATGGCGACCGCGATGAGGTGATCGTCAACATGGTCAACACCATGCTGCTGCGCATCCACCAGAGCGGCCATCTGGGCGAGCTGCCCGCGGAGCGCCTGGCCTTGGTCGCCGAGGGCATCGCGGTGTACAAGACCATCCGCCGCGACATCGCCCGCGGCCTGCCGCTGTGGCCGCTCGGCCTGCCGACGTTCGGCGACACCTGGGCCGCGTATGGCCTGAGCCAGGACGACGGCACCACCCTGCTCGCGGTATGGCGGCTTGATGATTCGAGTGCGATCAACGAACTGCCGTTGCCGCATCTCGCGGGGTATGCGGCAACCGTCGAACGGCTGTATCCGGCGGTGGCTTCCGGCGACCACGCGTGGCATGAGTTGGCAGGCTCGTTGTCGGTGAGCCTGCCCGAGCGGACCACTGCGCGGCTCTACCGCATCACTCCGCTCGACCCTGGCGAGGAGGAATAATTCATGTCTGCCATCCTCGCTCTCTTCGGGGTGATCGTGCTCCTGCCGATGCTCGGCATCGCTCTTGGGCTGGTGCAGCTCGGCTGGTATCGCTGGCGCAAAACGCCGGCGGATGACGTGCCGTTTTTTCTCATCCTGATGCTGCGCGGGATGATCGTCGCCTTGGCGGTGGTGGCCGCTGGCGCCGTCGCCAGCCACTTCAGGTCGCTGAAGATGGCGCCGACGAACTCACCGTCACAGAGCACCGGGCGCTGATCCGGTTACTCAGGCCGCACGCGCTCGACGACTTCCAGACCGTGGCCGGTGAGCGCCACGATGTGGCGATCGGCATGGGTGATCAGGCGCATCCGGCGCACCCCGAGGTGGTGCAGAATCTGGGCCCCGATGCCGTATTCGCGGGGATCCATCGCCAGGCCGGTTTCCGGTCGCACACGGTGATCGGTGCCGCCGGCTTTGACCAAACCATCGGGAATCCCGCGGCCGTTGGCGTCGCGCATCAGCAGGAAGACGCCATCACCGCTGGCCGCCAGTTGGCGCAGGCAGTCGCGGGCATCGACGCTCGGCCCGGATCCGCCGCAGACGCCGAACAGATCGCTCAGCGGATTCTCTTTCTGCACCCGCACCAACGCCGGCTCGGCGAGTTCGGCCCCGGGCCGCAGACGGTTCCCGGTGACCAGCGCGAGGTGGTATTCGTCACCGACCGTCGACTGGTAGCTGTAGGCCCGCACTTTGCCGACGGCGGTCTCGACCTCGGCCTCAGCGGCGAGGCGGATCAGGCTTTCAGTCGATTCGCGATACGCGATCAGATCGGCGATGGTCGCGAGCAGCAGGCCGTGCTCCTGGCAATACGGAATCAGATCGGGCAGGCGCGCCATCTCGCCATCGGGCTTCATGATTTCGCAGATCACCGCCGCGGGCTTGAGGCCGGCCAGGCGCGCGAGATCGGTGCTCGCCTCGCTGTGCCCAGCGCGCACCAGCACGCCGCCATCGCGCGCGCGCAGCGGAAAGACATGGCCGGGGCTGACGATGTCCTGCGGCTTGGTGTCATCGGCGATGGCGACATGGATCGTCCGCGTGCGATCGGCCGCACTGATGCCGGTGGTGACGCCTTCACGGGCTTCGATCGACAGGGTGAAAGCCGTCGCCAGGCGCGAGCGATTATCGCGGGTCATCAGCGGCAGACCCAAGCGGTCGAGCATCGTGCCTTCCATCGCCAGGCAGATCAGGCCGCAGCCCTTGGTCGCCATGAAGGCGATCGAACGGACATCGGCGAACTCTGCGGCCATCACCAGATCGCCCTCGTTTTCGCGGTCTTCATCGTCGACCAGCACCACCATCCTGCCCTGCTTGAGGGCTTCGATGACGGCGGGAATGGAGGCGAATTGGGTCATGGTTTTTCGGGCGCTGATGGAGGAACTGAAATGGGAGTTGAAAGAGCAGCCGGAGCCCGCGGCGGCCGCGGCACCTGCACCGGCGCCACCAACGGGCCATTGAAACGGCAGGCGACAGTCAGTCCGTCGCGGACCCAGGCATCGGCGGCGTCGGCGGCTTTGCCGACCATGGCATCGGCGTCGGCGCGCTCATTGGGATGGAAACCACCGAGCACGAACGCGATCTGCTCGGCGCCGGCAGGCACCGGGCCGCAACCGCAGCGCAGGCGAGCATAGCTCGCGCCCAGGCGGGCCTCGATGTCGCGCAGGCCGTTGTGGCCGCCGGCGCTGCCCTCGCCGCGCAGACGCAGATGCCCGGTGGCGAGATGGATATCGTCAACCACCACCAGCAGATCCGTCACCGGCAATTGATAGAACGCGAGCAATGCCTGGGCGGTCTCGCCGCTGCGATTGACGAAGGTCAGCGGCTTGACCAGCAGCACCCGTCCGGTCGGCGTCTCCCACGTGGCGACTTCGGCCTGAAAACGCTTTTCGCGACCCAGCGTCAGGCGTTGACGGGCGACCAGCGCATCGACCACCGCAAAGCCGAGGTTGTGACGGGTGCCGGCGTATTCCCGGCCTGGATTGCCGATCCCAAGGATCACTCGCATGGCCACCGATGCTGGTCGCAGGCGGCGCCACGCCAGGACTTGAAGGCGCTTGAAGGGGACTGCGCCCAGCTAGCATCGCCCGGGCTATGCCTGCCGTGGAGATCCGCGGCAGGTTTTTCGTGCCGTCAGCTCTTTTCATTCAATTTACCAAGTGACCCGAGAGAGAACGCCATGTCGCGCCAAGGCCTGCACAACAAAGTCGTTCTTGGGCTCCAATGGGGCGACGAGGGCAAAGGTAAAGTCATCGATCAGCTGGCCGAAACGACCGACGTGGTCGTGCGCTGCCAGGGTGGCGCCAACGCCGGCCACACGGTGGTCGTCGGCGGCCACAAGACGGTCCTTCATCTGCTGCCCAGCGGCGTGCTGCACCCGCGTGCGACGTGCATCATCGGCAATGGCGTGGTGGTCGAACCTGCTGCCCTGATTCAGGAAATGGACGAGCTGAAAGCCAACGGCTGCGATCTGTCGACCCGCCTGAAAGTCAGCGACCGCGCGCACCTGGTGCTGCCGTGCCACAAGGCGCTCGACGCCGCCGCTGAAAAGGCCAAGGGCGCGGCCAAGGTCGGCACCACCCTGCGCGGCATCGGCCCGTGCTACATGGACAAGATGGCGCGCACCAATCTGCGCGCCGGCGATCTGCTCGATCCGCATTTCGCCGAGCGCCTGCGCGCGCATCTGACTCAGCAGAATCACCTGATCCTCGCCCTTGGCGGCGACGCGGTCGACATCGAGGGCGCGCTGGCCGGGCTGCTGCCGCTGTGCGCGCGCATTCGGCCGTTGGTCGCCGACACCGCCAGCCTGCTCCATGCCGCCGCGGCGGCTGACAAGGCGATGTTGTTCGAGGGCGCGCAAGGCGTGATGCTGGATGTCGATTACGGCACCTATCCGTACGTCACCTCGTCGAACACCGGCGTCGGCGGCGTGATCACCGGCTCGGGCCTGTCGCACAAGCAGCTCGGCGAAATCATCGGCGTGGTCAAGGCGTATACGACGCGCGTCGGCGGCGGACCTTTTCCGGTCGAGCTGCCCGATGGCACGGATGCCGCCGGCAAGCTCGCCAAGGGCGAAGAGATCCGCCAGCGCGGCGGTGAATTCGGGGCGACCACCGGCAGACCCCGGCGTTGCGGCTGGCTCGACCTGGTGGCGGTGAAATTCGCCTGCCGCTTGAACGGCGTCGATTCGATCGCGCTGACCAAGCTCGACATCCTCGATCCGGAACCCGAGCTGCCGGTGTGCATCGCCTATGAACTCGATGGCGTGCAGATCGATACGGTGCCCGCGCGGCTGACCGATCTGGCGCGGGTCAAGCCGATCTATGAGGTGCTGCCGGGCTGGAAGTCGTCGACCAGTGGCGTGCAGAACTGGAGCGATCTGCCGCTGGCAGCGCAGGCGTATGTCGCGTTCATCGAACGCACCACCGGCGTACCGGTCAAATGGATCGGCACCGGCCCCGGGCGCGAGGCCACGGTCGTGCGCAAGGCGGCTGCGCGGGCGTGAGCGAGATGACGATGCCGGTCGAGATACTCCTGATGCCCGAACGCCTGCCGCGCCACGTTGCGATCATCATGGATGGCAATGGCCGCTGGGCCCAGGCCCATGGCTGGCAACGCACGCGCGGCCACGAGCAAGGCGCCGAGGTCGTGCGCGCGGTGACCACCGAAAGCGTGCGCCTGGGCATCGCACGCCTGACCCTCTACGCTTTTTCGAGCGAAAACTGGTCACGGCCGGCGGCTGAGGTCGCGGTGCTGATGGGCCTGCTCCATCGATTCCTGATCGACGAGCTGCCGACGTTGCATGCCAATGGCGTGCGCCTGCAGGCGATCGGCCAACTCGATCGCCTGCCGCGCGAGGTTCGCCAGACCTTGGATGCGACCATCGCTGCGACTCGCGATCATCCCAACACCATCCTCAGCCTCGCGCTCAGCTATGGCGGGCGCGATGAGCTCGTCGACACCTGCCGCGCGCTGGCGGTCGAGGTCGCCGCCGGACGGCTCGCGCCCGCGGCGATCGATGCCGAAGCGTTCCAAGCTCATTTGTATGCCGGCGCGTGCCCCAAAGGCGCCGACGCCGTTGATGTCGTGATCCGTACCGCCGGCGAGCATCGGCTGTCGAATTTTCTGCCCTGGCAGACGATTTACGCCGAATACGTCAGTGTCCCCGAGCCGTGGCCCGAATTCACGGTCGCGGTCTATCGCCGGGCCTTGGCCGAATATCAAAGCCGCGAACGGCGCTTCGGCTGCGTCCCGGCCAATGGCGTGCGCCAGCATCTGCCGCATTGATTCTTCACTGAACAAGCAGGCGCGCTGAACAACCAGCCTGCGGCTGGTGTGCTCGCGGCGCCGACTACGGTGCCCGACTCCATGCGTCAGCTTCGAGATCTGTATGTCGCCGACCACCGGGTGCAGGCGTGCGCCGAGGCCTTTGCCGCAGGACGCGACCTGGTCGTCGGCGCGTGTCATGGCGGACTGATTCCGGTGCTGATCGCAGCGTGGTGCGCTGGTGCGACCGGCAGCGCCGCCAACGCAGCCGCCCGGCCGCGTCTGATCGTCGCCAGCGATGCCGGCACCCTGTGCGATGATCTCGAAGAACTCGGCGTCGCGGTCGCCCTGCTGCCTGAGCTCGATCGCTTCGCCGACGAGGCCGGTGACGAGCTGGGCCACGATCGCGCCGGCCACACCCGGCGGATGGCCGCGCTCGAGGCCTACGCCAAAGGCGCCGTGCTGGTCGCTACGCCGGTGTCGGTCGAACAGCCGGTGCCGGATCTGGCCGACGTGATCGGCAACAGCATCGTCGTCAAACCGGGCGATGAGCACGATCTGCATGCGTTGGTCGATCGTCTGGTCACGGTCGGCTATATCGTCAAATCGACCGTCGAATGCCGCGGTGAATTGGCGGTCCGCGGCGGCATCGTCGATGTGTTTCCGTGGATCGGCAACGATCCGTTCCGGATCGAGTTCTTCGGTGACACGATCGAGGCCATCCGCCGCTTCGATGCGTTTACCCAGGAATCGATCGCTCAGGCGACCGAAGCCGTGCTCGCCAGCGCCAAAGGCGGCCTGGCGACCAAGACGCTGTGGCAGCAGCTGCCAGTCGAGCCGGTGATCGTGCTCGGCGATCTGCCGTTGTCCGGCCGCCTGAAAAAAGCGCATGGCCGGCCGGAAATCCGGTTCGCCCGCCAACTCGAAGAAGGCGCGATCGATGGCGCGTCGACCGGCGTCGAACGCCTGCGCGGCGATCTGCGCCGCGGCCTCGCCGAGCTGGCGCGGATCCTCAACGAAACTCCGGCCGCGGGCGGCAATCAGCCCCACGCCGTGCTTTTTGCGCGCAATGACGAAGCCAAGCGCGAGATGGAGGCGCATTGCACCGACGGCCACGTGCGCGCCGCGGTGCGCATCGGCCGCTTGTCGGCAGGGTTCCGCGATCTCGAAGCGGGCCTGGTGGTCGCCCACGATTTCGAATTGGCCGAACGCGAAGCGACCAAGCGCCGCGCCAACCGGATCGCCGGCGGCAGCCCGCTGTCGAGCCTGAACGATCTCAAGCGCGGCGACCACGTCGTCCACCTGCGCCACGGCATCGGCCTCTTTCGCGGCATGGCGACCTTGGAAAAACGCGGCTTTCTCGAAGACTTCCTGCTCTTGGAGTTTGCCGGCGAGACCAAGCTGTACGTCCCGGTCGAGGCCATCGACCTGGTGCAGAAATATATCGGTGCCACCGCCCGCCCGCCCGAGCTGTCGACCATCGGCGGCCAGGCGTGGGCGAAGAAACGGGCCCGCGCCGAAAAAGCGATCGAGGACATGTCCGGCGAATTGCTGGTCGCCCAGGCCGCGCGCATCGCTGCCGGTGGCGTCGCCTTTCCGCCGGACACGCCGGCGGTGCGCCGCTTCGCCACCGTCTTCCCGTTTGAAGAAACCGAGGACCAGCTCGCTGCGGTGCGCGAGATCACCGCCGATCTCGAAAAACCGGTGGCGATGGACCGGCTGCTGTGCGGTGACGTCGGCTTCGGCAAGACCGAGGTCGCGATGCGCGCCGCGTTCAAGGTCGCCGATGCCGGACGACAAGTTGCCGTGCTTGCGCCGACCACTTTGCTGGCGGAACAGCATTTCGAAAGTTTCACCGAACGCTTCGCCGGCACCGGCGTGGTGCTCGCCGGACTGAATCGTTTCCGCAGTGCCAAGGAACGCCGCGAAGTCCTGGCGAAAGTCGCGGCAGGCAGTGTCCACGTGCTCATCGGCACGCATGCGATCTTGACCAATGATCTGCATTTTGCCGATCTCGGACTGTTGATCGTCGACGAGGAACACCGCTTCGGCGTGAAACAAAAAGAGAAGCTGCGCACCCTGCGCTCCGAAGCCGCGATCACCAAAACGGATGAAGCCGACTCAGCAGCTCCAGCCGCACCGTTGACCAGGCGGCCACCGTCGACGATCAAGCCGCCCGATGTGCTGACCCTGTCGGCGACGCCGATTCCGCGAACCCTGCATTTTTCGATGCTCGGCCTGCGTGACATCAGCGTGCTCGCCGAGGCCCCGGCGGCGCGCATGGCGGTCGAGACCCGCGTCGCGCCGTGGGATGATCAGCTGATGGTCTTCGCCTGTCAGCGCGAACTCGATCGCCAGGGTCAGGTGTTCGTGGTCCACAATCAGGTGAAGGATCTCGATCAGCTCGCCTATCGCCTGAGCAAATTGATGCCGGGCATGCGCCTGGACACCATTCACGGGCAGATGGACGAAGACCGCATCCACCGGGTCATGGAAGCCTTCCGCCATCGGGCGCTCGATTGCCTGGTGGCGACCTCGATCATCGAGAGCGGCATCGACATTCCGAACGCGAACACCCTGTTCGTCAACAACGCGCACTGCTTCGGCCTGGCCGAACTGCATCAGATCCGTGGCCGCGTCGGTCGTTTCACGCGCCAGGCGTATGCTTATTTCCTGACGCCGGCGCACCGCGAACTGGGCAGCGATGCGGTGCAGCGGCTCGACGCGCTGCAGGAATACGCCGAGCTTGGCGCGGGCTTCAAGCTGGCGATGCGCGATCTCGAATTGTGCGGCGCGGGCAATCTGCCCGGCGGCGAACAGAGCGGCCAGATCGATGCGATCGGTTACGAGTTATACGCCAAGATGCTCGGCGACGCGGTGGCGCGGGCAAAGCTCGCGGCGGGCGCTGGGGATGCGGCGCCTGCCGCAAAAACTGCGGCCGCAACCGCGGTGACTGGAGCCAAGCGCGACGAACGCCCGACCGGTCGTCTCGACAAGGCTGAAGGTCTGCTGAACTTGAAGGTCGACGCGTACATCCCCGACACGTATCTCGAAACCCCGCAGCTGAAATTCGAGCTGCACAAATCACTCGACGGCGCACGCACTCACGAGGCCCTGGCGGATCTCGCCAAATCCGCGCGCGATCGCTTCGGTCCGTTTCCCGATGAGGTCGTGCGCCTGTTCCAGCTCAAGGCGCTCAAGCTGCGCGCCAAGAAACTCGGCATCGATCGCATCGATGTCACCGATCGCCAGATCCGCCTGCATCTCGCCGGCGCGATGCCCCGCGAACTGATGCAGGCCAATGTCCCCGAGGTGGTCCACATCCAGCCCGACGGCCAGATCCTGGTGCTGTTCGTGCGCCTGCCGCCGCAACAGGACAAGACCTTGGCGCTGCTCTGCCGGATCCTCTCCCTCGACCTCGCCTTCCTCGGCCGCGGCTTCTAAAAAAAAACCGCAGCTGCGGCCCATCTGCGGCGTTGCCCGAGGCTCGAAATGGCGCTGCCATTCCGTCGCCTCGGGCGCCTTGCAGCTGGGGCGCATCTGCGGTTTTTTATAGGTGGCTTTTTTTTGAGAGGCGGGGTGGCGAGAGGCAGGGTGGAAGAGAGGCGGGGTGGCGGAGGGGCGGGGTGGAAGAGAGGCGGAGGGGCGGGGAGAGTTACTGCGCGGGGATGGTGATCAGCGGCAGGCGTTCTTGGGCGCCGGTTTCGGCGAGGGTGAAGAAGAACATGACGGCGGTGAGCGCGCGCTTGGTCCGCCAATCGCTGTCTTCGATCCAGAACCAGTAACCGCGGTAGTGAATCTTGGCGAAGGTCTCGGACGGCGGGAATTTACCGCTGCAGATCCGGACCTGGCTTTTGCGCTCCTCGGCGGACGACGTGACGGTGGCCGTGGCGCGGTGATCGGCGAGGTGTTCTTCAGGCACGTCGATGTAAGTCGCGAAGGCGCTCATGATCTGCAGCATCGAGCGGCTGTTCACGGCCAGTTCGCTGTCCGTGCCGCGCATCGGCGAATAGATCAGGGCGAATTTATCCGCCTCTGGCGACAGCTTCAGCAGCCGACGGATCTCGGCTGTTTTCTCGGTGATTTCAGGGGCGACGTCGTCGCGCCGAAAGAACACGATTCCGGTTGATCCCTTGGCCTTGTCCTCTTCAACCCGCATGCCCAGGGCGCCGGCCGCCTGGACCTCGCGGATCAGTCCCAGCGCGCGTTTGAAATCGGGATCTGCCTCGCGCAGCTCGCCGCCGCTCAGCGAGCGGTTACGCACTCCGTTGAGCGACTCGACCGTCAGGCCGAGGATGAAATCGGCGGCGTACCCCGTCTGGAGCATGAAGAAGATGTTCTTCGGATCGATCGGGGTGATCAGGCCGCGGAGGAATTTTTCCCCGGTCATCGGCACATAGGTGATGGTTGGGCGTTCGGTGTAGACGACCTGCCCAGAGGCCGACAAAAAGTCTCCCTGCACCGCCTTTTCGCTCGATACCGTTGCCCCCGCGGTGATCCCCGTCTGCATCGAATATCCGGCGACGATCGACGCGACGTCGACAAACACCGGCAGATCCATGTAGCGCAGTTTGACGATGTTGAGCAGCGTCTGCTGTTTCCACGAATCCGCGATCGAGGAACTGTAGTCGAAGCGATCGACGGGAATGCTGCGCGGACCCACTGACGCGCACCCGCCCGCCATCAATCCCATGGCGATGCCGAGCCCCAACAGGGTCACAACGGGACGCCGGATCATCAAGGCAGATGGAATGCGGCGATGTGGCTGAATACGATCCATTGGTGCGTTTCCGGGGCGAGCCGTGGGGTGATGTACGGTCGCGGCGGCAGTAGATCTTACACCTGCAGATTGACGAGCCTCATGTGCCGGTGGCCGAATTTTATCGGCTACCGGCGACTAGCCGTGCTCGACTCCGCTTGTTTTGCACGTGACCGATCGATTCCTCAGTCGCCCGCAATCGCCCGCAGCAGATCGAACGCCAAATCGATCTCTTGCTGCGTCAACTGGCCGTCATTGGTGCGGTCGCAGATGGAGAAGAGCTTACGCTTTCCGTCGATGACTTCGGTGATGGCTTTCTCAGCTTCCGAAGGCTCGATCTTACGATTGCCATTGGCATCGATGCGCGCGTCAAAACGCGCCAGCACGGCGGTACAGCGCCCGACGATGACCTTGCGCTCGGCGTCGGATAACTTGCCATCGCCATCGCGATCGTTTGCCGCCATGGCCAGGGCGCGGGTCTGAACCCACAGGCTGGACAGGCGCGGCTTGCCTTCGGTCGCTTCGAAACGGCTGACCTTGCCGCTGTGATCGCGATCAAGCGCGTCGGCGATGCTGGCGCGGGTCTCTTTCAGTCCCCGCTCGAGCTGACTGCGCCCGGCCTTCCATTCCGCTTGGTCGATCTTGCCGTCGCCATTGCCGTCGAGCTCACCAAAGCTGTAGGGATCCTTGTCGCTTTGATCCGAGTCATCAGCGCCGACATAGACCGCCGCATGCGCAGTGCTCAGGAAGCAGAGGAGTGAGAGGGCGAATAACATCCGGCGCATGGGCGTCTCCAAGTGGGCGTCAGCATCTGACGAACCGCCGGCTGGCTAGGTGCGGTGCAGCGGCGACGGATGCGCTGGTTGAGCCGCAGGCGCGTCGGTGGCGGTGCAACCCGATTACTGGCTCAGCGGCTGCCCTGGCAAACCTTCAAGCGTGGAGAGCACACGGTTCTCAAAAGAAAGCCGCGGAGTACACTTCATACATGGTTACGCTTCACCCTGCTTTTGTAACTGCCGCTGGCGGCGAGCGGGTTGCCGTCCAGGTGCCGGCTGCCGAGTGGGAGGCATTGATTCTCGACCGCTGGCAGGTGGGAGAAATCACCGCCGGGCGTGCCGCCGAGTTGCTTGGGATGCCGGTGGCGGGCTTTCTTGCTCTCGCAGGGCGGCACGGCTGGGCCCTCCTGAGTCATTCTGCCGATGTAGCTGCCGAGCTGGCTGGTGTCTGAGCTAGTCGTCGCCGACACCTCGCCGCTGATCTTTCTCGACGGTGTCGGTTGTCTCGGCTTGCTGTCGGCCCTGTACGGTCGGATTCTAGTGCCCGATGCCGTAGCCCAGGAAATCGCTGATGGTCTCGCGTTGGGCTTTCCCGGCCCGGTATTGCTGGCGCTGCCGTGGGTGTAGGTCATGCCGTCGGGGGAGGATAAGCGCGTTACTGAGCACCGCTTGAGTTCGCATCTTGGCGCGGGAGAGCGTGCGGCCCTGACCCTGGCGCTGGCGACCTCCGGGGCAGCCGTGCTGATGGATGAACGCGATGGGCGTACGGTGGCAGCCGACCTGGGCCTGAGTCGCGTAGGCACCTTGGGCATCCTGGTGCGCGCCAAGCGAATCGGGCTCTTGCCGGCAGTTGCGCCCGTGCTCGATCGCCTCGACACGCTTCATTTTCGCGTAGATCCAGGCCTTCGACTTCAGGTGCTGGCTGCCGCAGGTGAATAGACGTGCGAGTGGAAGGAGACACCGCCCGCCGCCCATTTAGGCACGGGTCGCGGTTTCTCCTCCTTCAAATCCCTTCGCCAAGCCGTTCTGCGAGAAATGCGTTGAGGCCGGCGGCGCGGATCTTGGCTTGGGTTTTCGGCACGTCGTAATTCAGGCGATGAAAGGTGAGCTGTTCGCCATCGAGGGTCGCAAAGCTGGTGCGGATGTCGCGGTCGCGCGGCTGCCCGACCGAGCCGACGCAGATGTAGGCTTTGTGGCCGGCTGGAATGCGAAAGGTCCGATGACCGTCATGTGGGATCATCACGCCCATCGTGGTGGCCATGAACGGGGTGTGGTTATGACCGGCGAAACACACGTCGAAGCCGGCGAAATCGCGGCTCAGCGTGTCGATCATGTTGTTTGCTTCGATCGGGTTCTCTGGCTCATCGACATAATCGTGGACCGGGTCGTAGATCGAGCCGTGGACCATCAGCAGCGGTCCGCGCAGCGCGAACGGCTTGCGCTCTTTGAACCACGGCAGCAGATCGCCACCAGCGGCGGTCAGCAATCGGCGGGTCCAATCGATCGCCTGGGCGGCATGCGGATTGAAGCGGTGACGGCCGGTGACCAGGGCTTCTTCGTGATTGCCCATGAGACTGGTGGTGAAACGCGTTTTGGCGATGGTCGCCACCGCCACCGGATCCGGCCCGTAGCCGATGACATCGCCCAGGCACAGGTAATCGGTCACGCCAAGCTTGGCGCACTGCTCCATGACCACGGTCAGGGCTTCGAGATTCGAGTGCAGGTCGCTGAGGATGGCAAGCATGAGTGGGTCTTTAGCGCACGTGAGGCGATGGAGGCGCTGAGGGCAATGAGCGGAGATGCAGTCGCGAGTCGCGCTGCGGTGACAGCTCGAGCGTCTCGTCGGTCACCTCGCGATAGAGTTTGGCGACGGTCGACACGCTGAGCCCAACGACCGTGCCCCACGAACCCTGGACGTCGACGACGAACCGATCACCGGTCTCTTGGATCGCATAGGCGCCGGCGCGGCCCCGGTGCTCGCCGGTGGCGAGGTACGCGCGGATGTCCTCCTGGGTCATCGCGCGCATGGTCACCCGGGCGATGCTGATGGCCGAGGCCTCCACCGCGGAAGCTGCCCCGCCCTGACCACTCCTGAGCACCCGGATCAGATGATGGCCGGTGAGCACGGTGTGGGTGGTGCCCTGGAGCGCAGTGAGGATACGCAGGGCGTCGGCATCGTCGGTCGGTTTGCCGAAGACGGTCATGCCGAGGCAGACCACGGTGTCAGCGCCGAGGATCACGCCGGCTTGGCAGTCCGCCGGCAACACCGCGCCCCGGGCTTTGATCTGGGCCCGATCCAGCGCCAGGATCTGTGGCCGATCGCCGCTGACCGACTCTTCATCGCCGGTCGAGGGAACGACGTGAAATGCCACGCCGGCGCGTTCGAGAAGCATGGCCCGCTGGGGGCTCTGGCTGGCAAGGTAGATCACGCAGCCATGATACCCTGCAATCATGCCCCGCAGCAAGTCCCTCTCGCATCCCGTCGCCCCCATCCCAGTGAAGTCATCCACGAAGGGAGAAGCGGCGAGCCGGCCGCTCACCGGGCCGCGCTCGCGGCTGCTGTTCAGCGAAGCCCAGACCGTGATTCCCGGCGGTGTCAACTCGCCGGTGCGCGCGTGGAAGCGGCTCGGGGGCGATCCGCTGTCGATCGTCCGCGGCGAGGGCGCATACGTGATCGACGCCGACCGGCGGCGGTACCTCGACCTGATCCTGTCCTGGGGCCCCCTGCTGCATGGCCACGCACATCCAAAGGTCGTCGCCGCGGTGCACGACGCAGCAGCGCTCGGCCTGAGCTTCGGCGCCCCGACCCCAGGTGAGACGACGCTCGCCAAACTGATCCGCAGCGCGCTGCCGAGCATGGAACGTCTACGGCTCGTCTCGTCAGGCACCGAGGCGACCATGAGCGCCTTGCGCGTCGCGCGCGCCGCCACCGGGCGTGAGGTCATCATCAAATGCGATGGCGGCTATCACGGTCACGCCGATCACCTGCTGGTGGCTGCCGGCAGCGGTCTGGCCACCGCCAACCAGCCTGATTCCACCGGAGTTCCGGCGGCGTTCGTGGCCCTCACCGCGAGCGTGCCGTACAACGATCTGGCGGCGGTCGAACGGGTGTTCGCCAAGCATCGGCGCAATGTCGCGGCGCTGATCATCGAACCGATCGCCGGCAATATGGGCTTTGTCCTGCCTGCGCCGGGCTACCTCGCGGCCCTGCGCGCGCTGTGTACGCGCCATGGCGCGCTGCTGATTTTCGATGAGGTGATGACCGGCTTCCGGGTCGCCTGGGGCGGTTGGCAAAATGTCTGCGGCGTGACGCCTGATCTCACCTGCTTGGGCAAAGTGATGGGCGGCGGTCTGCCGGCAGCAGCGTACGGCGGTCGCGCCGATGTGATGGCGCACCTCGCGCCACTGGGCGGCTGCTATCAGGCCGGAACCCTCAGCGGCAATCCGGTCGCGGTCGCCGCCGGTCTGGCGAATCTGCGCTTGGCTGACAAGCGTGGATTTTACCGCACCCACAGCGAACGGCTGACTCAGGTGATCAGCGGTCTGCAACAAGCCGCGCAACGACATGGTATTGCCCTGCAAGCCGCGCAGGCCGGGATGATGTGGGGATATTTCTTCAGCGCCGAAGCCGTCACCGATTTCGTCAGCGCCAGCCGTGCTCACGAAGGCCGCTGGCAGACGTTCTTCCGCGCGATGACCGCCCGTGGAATCTTTCTGCCACCGAGTCCGTTCGAGGCCTGCTTCTGGTCCTCGGCCCACGGCCCAGCCGAAGTGGAATTGCTGCTCGCGGCCTTCGATGACGCGTTGGCCGAGGTCAAGGCAGCCCATGGCTAAGGCGGACAAACCACCCAGAAAATCCCCGCCGGACAACCCCAGCGAAGCCCCCGATCTGGCGCTGCGCCATGCCCTCGGCCCAGCCCTGGGCCTGCTCGCACCGATCACCGTGTTGGTGATTTTTGCGTTGTTTCATTGGCCAGGCCCGTGGCTGACCGGCCCCCAGCTGCGTCATCCATGGACGGCCAGCGACACCGCCCACCTCGGCGTGACACTCGGCGGCGCCGGGCTGGCGGTGACCGCCTTCTGGATCGTTCTACCGATCGCCCATTGGCTGCGCCGCGTGCCGCTGGATCGCTATCGCAGCGGCAGCAAAGCCGCGTGGTTCGGGCCGTTGGTGCTCGCCCTGCCGGCGTGGCTCGGCCTCTATCTCGCGTTCGCCGGGTGCCTCGCCCTTGGCGCTTTCGCGGTGTTCACCGGCATCCAGCAATT
>JANYGY010000020.1 GCA_025362255.1 Planctomycetales bacterium | reverse complement strand
AAATGCTGTTCGGCTAAGCGGCCTTCTTTTTGGGGCGTCTAAAGGCGCCTAAAGGGGACACACCACCTTGATTCACGCCCCACCGGTCGCGGTGTACCTTGCCCCGGAAGTCGTAAACAGACATGCAGTGCGCGACGGCAGCATGACTGATCTGCAGACGGTGCGTCACCGCATCATCACCGCATCATGACCGAGAGCCCGTGGACCACCCTCGCACTCTGTCTCGGCGATTGGCTGATGGGCTCGGTGCCGGCCTCACGACTTGATCTGCGCCACCTTGTGGCAGCGGGCGCATGCCTGATTCGCGGAGCGATTAATCGGTCCGCCTTGTGAGCGTCATGACGGCTTGGCAAACCGAATTCTCATCGTGCGTGACTGATCCCCTGAGTCCGATTTCCTGCCCCGTTGTTGTCCAGGTGATCTGGATGACGAGGGATTCCCCCGGGTGCGCAGGTGATTTCCAGGTGCTGCGACTGACTTTGACGATGGTCACCGAACTCTGCGTGGCTGATTCGTAGGTTGCCACCAGAAGGGCTAGGCTGGCGACTCCAGGCACCAGGGGTCGACCGGGAAAATGCCCGGTGAAAACCGGCAGGTCTGCGCGAAACGACGCGGTGGCCTGGGCCGTGGATCCGCTGACTGAGACCGGGCCTAGTGCGAGGTGCGCATCTGCCAGCGGCTTCACTTCTGGGCTCGCGATTGGTTGATGCAGGCAAATAAGTTGGCGACTGGTTCAGGGGCGCTGAGGAAGACCTCGCCGTTGCGATCGACGAAAACCTGGACGCTTTCAGCGATGCTCAGCAGCCCACCGGCTTCATCGCGGATTTCATAGAAGCACTCCAGCTTGGGTTCACCTCCGGGCAGATGGGCGCAGGTGACCTGGATTTCTTGCCCGGCCTTTATCGGGCGAAGGAACTCGAACTGCATGCGCACGACCGGTGCGAGGCAGCCGAGGCGCTCCATGTCCTGGTAGGACAGCCCGCGTGCCGCCAGCCAGGCTTCGCGGGCGGTCTCGCAGTAGGCGACATAATGGCCATGCCAGACGATTTTCATCGAATCGACTTCGTTGAAACGTACCGCAATCCGAACGGTGTGGGCGTCCCAGGTCGGCTCGATGCGGGTCTTGATCCGGTTCATGTAGAAAAGTTCATGAAGGCTGAGCC
Source organism: Planctomycetales bacterium (assembly GCA_025362255.1). Lineage (GTDB taxonomy): Bacteria > Planctomycetota > UBA11346 > UBA11346 > UBA11346 > CAIUVD01. Next base: position 5,901 of record JANYGY010000020.1, on the reverse strand, counting down.
ATGGTTTTCAATTCAAGGGTCGCGACAGGCGAACCTGCGCAGGTGACCGAGGCGCTGAACAGGCTGAATGGCGGAAATCGATAGGACAAGGCGACGCGAACCTCGACCACTGCGTTGGCCGGAATGTTCGCCGACTGCTCTGCATTGATGACTCCGACAAGCATGCCCTTGGCTCGTAAACCGCCGGCCGCGCGCAACGTGACGCCCATCAGGATGGCCACCGTCTGGGCACTGCCTTCGATGAGCTGGAGCAGATCCAGACCCTCGGGATTCAAAAGTCGTGATTCGGCCCAACTGCCGTCAGGTGCCACGGCCAAGAGCTGGTCGACCAGCAGGGCAGGCTCTTGATGACTGGTCAATTCACTCGGCGGAGGGAACTGCATGGATCAAGTTACCAAGCCGCCATTAACGCCCAGGACCTGGCCGGTGATGTAGCCGGCGCCGGGGCTGCACAAAAAGGATACCGCATGCGCGACGTCATCCGGTGTGCCGCAGCGTCCAGACGGCACGGCGGTCAGCATCTTTTCGAGCGGCAGGTCGCGGGTCATCTCCGTCTCGATCAGACCCGGTGCCACGCAGTTAACCGTGATGCCGCGTTTGGCGACTTCCCGGGCGAGGGCTTTGGTGGCGGCGATGAGGCCGCCCTTGGCCGCACTGTAATTGACTTGGCCGGGATTGCCGACTTGGCCGCTGGCTGAGGCGATGGTCACGATGCGTCCGGTGCGCGCGCGCACGATGTCGGCAATGATCGGACGCAGCACATTGTAGAAGCCGCCGAGACCGGTGGCGAGGACGCTGTCCCAGTCGTCTTCTCCCATCATGCCGAGCAGACAGTCCCGCGTGATGCCTGCATTCAACACCACGGCTGCCGGCGCGCCGCGGGAGGCGAGGAGTGCTTCGAGTGCACTGCGCATGGCTGGGCGATCGGTGACGTCACCGGCAAAAAGCTGCGCCTGCCGGCCTCCGGCGCGGATCCGTTCGGCGATGTTGTCGGCCTCTGCCTGGCGGTTCCGGTAACCGACCACGATATCGAAGCCATCTGCCGCCAGACGGAGAGCGATCGCAGCGCCAATGCCGCGGCTGGCGCCGGTGACGAATGCGTACATGCCGGCGAACGCTAAGTCAGGCGTCGGCAATGCCAGTTGCGGGGGGCGGCGATGTCCAACCATTCCGGGACATGCGCCTGCAGACGACGTTCGACATCAAAGCCTGGTATGAGCATGTCCGGCAGAGTGGTCGGCCGATCGCCTGGTGTTCGGCGTTTGCGCCAGCGGAAGCCCTGTTGGCGCTGGGGGTCATCCCGGTCTATCCGGAAAACCATGCGGCGATGCTCGGGGCGCTGTCACCGGATCGCGATCCAGACCATCCTTTCAGCCGCCCGGCGATCGCGGCGGCACAGTCCGCTGGCTACAGCTCTCCGAAATTATGCGCTTATGCGTTGGCTGATCTCGGAGTCCTGCACGGTGCGCCGTCGCCGATCGGCAGCCTTCCGGGCCCGGATCTTTTCTATGCTTGCGACAGCCAGTGTGCCGTGGTGGGACGCTGGGGTGAGGCCGTCTCTGCGCATTTTCAGCTCGCTCATAATCGGGAACTGCCGCATTTTTTACTCAAGGCCCCACCCGTGCGCGGAGCAGGTCATACCGCCGAACAGCTCGCGGGATTCCGCCACGACCTTGAAGATCACTTCGATGCCATCGCCGCGCGATTCGGGGTGCGTCGCGATGAGAGCAGGCTTCGGGAAGTGATTGCCGAATCGGCGGCGGCCAATCGCCTCTGGCAACGTTGTCTGGACCTTGGTCGTCAGCGCCCGGCACCGTGGACATCCTGGGAAGCCTTCACGGCCATGGCTCCGATCGTGATCGCGCGCGGCTTTCCCGAAGCGACCGCCTTTTATCGCCGCTTGCTGGCAGAGCTCGAAGGTCGCGTGGCGGCGGGGTATGCCGCGGTTCCCGGCGAGCGGCGACGATTGATTTGGGATGCGATTCCGGTGTGGCCGCGGCGCAATTGGTTGGCCACCTTTTGCGCCGATCGCCAGGCGGCGGTGGTCGCGAGCACCTACACGCATTCGTGGTGGTTTGATTTCGCGCCGGATGCCGGGCTCGAAACCTTGGTCCGCCGATATGCGTGGAACACCATGAATCTGCCGGGCAAGACGGTGCTCGACTGGACCATCGGCATCGCACGCGATTTTTCCGCGGATGGAGTGATCTGCCACTGGAACCGCTCGTGCGGCATCTGGAACAGCTACGTGAAGCGCCGGCTTGAGGGCCTGCGCGCAGCGGGTCTGAACGTGTACGTCTTGGAAGCCGACATGGTGGATGCGCTGGCATTCGATGTGGAGCGGGTCGAGCGCGAACTAGGCGCATTTCTGAGATGATGCCGTGCTGAGTCCCTTGTGGGTCATGCTCGTTGGCTGGTGTCGGCCGTGGATTCTGATCGTCGCCGGCGCTGCGTGCGGACTGGTGCTGATGGCGCCGACGGCGGCCGTGCCGCTGGCCGTGGCATGCTCGGTGACTTTAGGCCTGCGCCGGGCGGGGGCCTGGACCCAGGTCGCCGGCGCCAGTGCGCTCATCCCGCTTACGATCGCCATGCCGGTGGCTCAGGGAATCGCACCGTTGGCGGCGGGGGCCGGTCTGGCGTTGGGTCTGATTATGGGAATGGCGGCTGCGGGCCCGGTGCGACCGATGGCCCAGCGCCGCGGCATCAGGCCGGTGCCGACGTGGATGCTGACGCTCGCCGGAGGATGCGGCGTTTCGGTGCTGATATGGACGGCTCCAGCGCAGGTTTGGCCGCTCACCGGATTGGTAATCGGGGCGGTGTTGGCCATGAACGAAGCCGGAGTCTGGCGGCGGACCGCTGCCGCATTAGGTGCTGCCGCGCTCATCGATTTTCTGCTGGGCGGTGATCATCGCGGAGTTCTTGTCGCCCTCGTGGTTCCTGGTTTACGTTCGATGCAGATCCCGGTGTATCTGGTGCTGCCTGGCATGCTGCTCGCGCTGGTGACGTTGCCCTTTCACGTGCACTCGCTGGTGACCATCGCCGCCGTGCTGGTGGCGGGATGGACCTGGGATGCTTTGCCCCAGGTGGTGCTCCCGGCGTGGCGCGTGCTTCCGCCGAGCTGGCGCTGGTTCACGTATGGCAAACTCCAGTGGGATCCGGTCTATCGGCTGTTGATTGCTGATGTCCGTCCGTGGGGGCGCGTGCTGGATCTCGGGTGCGGGACTGGATTGGGAGCGCTCGTCGTGCATCAGCGTGGCGCGGATGCATCATGGTCAGGCATCGACCTCGACGCGCGCAAGGTGGCGATTGCGGAGCTGTTGCTGCGGCAGCTTCCGGGAGCCGAAACCTGGACGACGCGGGTCGATCGCCTTCCGCTGACTGAGGCAGTTCCCGCCGACACCGTCCTTGCGCTCGATATCCTGCATTATTGGCCGTTATCAGAGCAAGAGACTCTGGTGCGCTGGATGCGCAGCTGCCTGCAGCCCGGCGGCATCGTGTGGTTGCGTGAAGGAACGATCGAGGGTGCCGGAGCAGCGCTCGTGTCGGCGGGTGAGCGGTTCACCACGACAATCGGTTTGAATCCGTCTTCTGAACTTTTTTTTCGCAGCACCAACGATTGGGAAGAACTCTTTCGTGCCGGTGGTTTCGCGGTCGCATCGGGCCTGCCCTGTGGCGCCGCGAATCGCTTATGGCGACTTGAGGCGACTTGAGGCGACCGCTCACGCGGGTCGCACGTGAGCACTGACCAGCCGGGCGATTTCGGCCAAGGCGGGGATGGGCACCCGGGCGCTGGCGCAGAGGTGGCCGAGGATGCTCGGCAGTTCACCCGCGTCGCGCATGATGGAAGGACGATGGCTGCTGACCCGATCGAAAAATACGCCGGCCCTCTCGCTGAGATCAGGTGCGATGGTGACGCCTTGGCCTAGGGCGATGGATTCGCCTTCGCCGGTCGCGGCCAGCACCAAGCGTCGCAGGTCAGGATCATTCCACACCGCAGCCATGTCTTTGCCGGTGGCGAGGCAGAGCGGACCGACCGTGGCATTGAGAATCGTCTTCTCCCATTGAGCCGGGCGAATATCCGCGACCTCCTCGACGATGAGTCCGGCGGCGCGCCACGCCGCGAGCACCGGCTGCCACGTGGCGCTCACCGGGCCGACGACCAGACGCGGAGTCACTCCGACACTGGTGATCACTCCATCAGCACGGCGGTCGATGGCCATGAAGCAGACCACCACCGGAATCGGCTGCCCAAGGCCGTTTTGGGCAGCGATGCTATCCGGCGGCAGGGTCTTCCAGGGGGTCTGATGCACGCGGGTGGCGACCACGGTCGGACCACTTGCGTCGACGGTCGGGGCAGGTTGCCAGCGGCGTATTCCGCACGGCAGCAGGACGGTCTCACAGACCCCGCGATCATGACGACCACGGGCTCGCGTGGCCATGCTCGCCGCCCCGAGAAAACTGCCGACAAGGCCAGGGCCGATGATGCTGCAGGTCATGAGGGGAAATGATTTTCGGGATCGCGGGTGCGGGGCAAGTTGTCGTCTGCCCTTTTGACACCCTTGTCTGGATGAATCCCCGATAAGCATGAAATCCATCATGCGTATCCCAGTTCTGCTGTTCGGTGTCGCGATCTCGCTCTTTTTGGCAGAAGGTGCGGCAGAAGGTGCGGCAGAAGGTGCAGCAGAAACCAGCGGCGAGACCGCCCTCCAACGTTCAGCTGCTGCCGCCGCTTCAGCTCCCGAAGTCCGCATCACGTTCACCCAGACCAAAGAATTGGCGATCCTCGATCAGCCTCTGACATCAACCGGCAGCCTGGAGATCGATCGACCGCATGCGCGGCTGCGCTGGCAATTCGATCAGGGCGCAACCCTGATCCTGGCAGATGATCGTCTCCGCCGATGGGGAGCCGACGGGCGCGAAGAGGACCTGGGCCGCGATCCTTCGGCTCAGGCGATGGCGGGTCAGATGCGCGGATTTTTGCACGGCGATTGGACCGCTCTCGGCGAATTGTTCATCCTGACCTCGGATCGCGAACGGATTCACGGCGAACCGCGGACCGCTGGGCTCAAACGCTATCTCACCGAGGTGGTGATCGCGGTCGATGGTGCGGGGCTGCCGACCGAACTGGTCATCACCGCCCCAGGAGGCGATGTGACCACGTACCACTTCAAGGATCCCGACCGCGTCTGGACCCCGAATCCGACACGTTTCCTCGGACCCTGATGTTGCCGAGGAATACCCCGATGACGGTTTGATTGCCGGCAGAGATGGCCTGTGATCATAGGCCATGACCAAAATCTACGTGGATGCAGATGCGTGCCCGGTAAAAAACGAGGTGTACGCCATTGCCGGACGACTGCAGCTCCTCGTCCATGTCATCGCTAACCAATGGATGGGCATGCCGAACAATCCGCAGATCCGTCTGGAGGTGGTCGACGACGGGTTTGACGCTGCCGACGATTGGATCGTGAAAAAAGCCGGCAGCGCTGATGTGGTCATCACCGATGACATCCTGCTGGCCGAACGCTGCATCAAAAAAGGGTCGCGGGTCATCACCAATCGCGGCCTGGCTCGTAACGCCCACAACATCGGCGAAGCCCTGGCCATGCGCGAGATGATGCAGCTGGTGCGCGCCTATGGCGATAACTCAGGGAATCAGAATCCGTTCAATGACGCAGACCGTCGCCGTTTTTGCCAGGAACTGGAAAAACTGATCCAGGAGGCCATGAGAGCGGCGTGACCACCGGTGAAAATTTGCGGTTGTGGGGGCTAGATTTTCGCGTCCTCCATCTCTGTTGCGAGTCGCTCGCAGCATGTGAATTATAGATGCATGCTTGCGCTCCAGATGCATTTGGTGCTATAGTTGAGGCCCTTGGCCCGCCTCCATGACTTGCTGACGTA
>JANYGY010000278.1 GCA_025362255.1 Planctomycetales bacterium | reverse complement strand
GCCACCCCAGAAGAATCCAGCTCAAGCGGTCGCTGCGGCAGTGGCGCACTCGCAGGACTGCTGCTCGGTCTCTTGGCGATCGTGAACTTCTGGCGGCGGCAGAAGCTGTGACGAGACTCGACACCTATTTTCAGCGAACCCCGATTACGACGGAGCAGGTCATGCCCAACAGCCGAATCCTCACCACTGCATTGTTCAACCACAACCTGTCGCGAGGGATGCTGGCGGGCATCATGTGCGCGTTGATGACAACGGCGCTCGGTGCTGCTGACATAGTGTTTCCCGCTGATGCGGGTCAGGCGAGCGTTGCCACCTTTGGCGCGATCCCGAATGATGGGATCGATGATACGGCGGCAATTCAATCGGCCCTCGATTCGACCTTTCCGGTCAATGATGGCGGTAACCCGGCGAATAACCGGATGCTCTATCTGCCGGCAGGGACTTATAATGTCAGCGGTACGCTCACTTGGCGACGGTGGGTCAATTTTCGCGGTGCCGGCCCTGGGATCACGATCATCAAGCTCGCCAACAATACGGCTGCATTTGCCGGCGGCGCAAACAAGCCGGTCTTGCATGCGTATTACAGCAACAACACATCATTCGCCAATTACATCGAAGGTCTCACCGTCGATGTCGGAACTGGCAATCCCGGGGCGATCGGCATCAAATGGAATAATCACAACGAAGGCGCCTTGCGCGATGTGGTGATCAAATCCTCCGATGGCCAAGGCGCGATCGGTTTGGATCAGACAGAAAACGAATTCGGACCGGCGCTGGTGAAGAATCTGACGGTGGATGGTTTTGCCAAAGGCATCGTCACCGTCGGCAGTGTTTCCCACTGCACGTACTACAATCTCACCCTGAAGAATCAGACGGTCGTCGGGTTCGAGAATAATTTGCCGGTGTCGATTTATAATCTCGTCAGCACCAACACGGTGCCGGCGATCCAAAACAATAATTTCTATCTCGCGCATCTCGTATTGGTCAAAGCGTCTCTCACCGGCGGGTCGGCAAGCAGCAGCGCGATCGTCAATCTCAACGCCGGAGGCATCTATCTGCGTGATGTCACCACTGCCGGTTATGCCCGGGCATTGGTCGATGGTGGGGTGAACCAAGCGGGTGCGAATATAAGCGAGCGCATTTCCGACGAGATGCCGACGGCATTTGCCGGTTCCCGGACCACCCATCTGCGGTTGCCAGTAGAGGACGCCCCCGAAGGCGTGATCGAGTCGCTGCCTTCGTGGGTCAAACCGGCGGGCGGTTCGACGCCGCAGATCCAGGCTGCGTTCGACAGCGGCGCGGCGACCGTGTATCTCAACTTTGCGCAGAGTTATGAGGCCTTGAGCACCATCGTGATTCCAGCGACGGTTAAACGCGTCGTCGGAATGCGCGGCAACGGGATCTCCAGTTCCTATGGCAGTTACCAGGATCATCTGCCCCTGGATCAGCCCGTGGTGCGGGTGAGCGGCGCGACCACCGAACCGCTGGTGCTCGAAGGTCTCAACTTCACCCGTTGGCCCTACAATCCCACTCGCCCCGGCATCGAAATCGCCAGCAATCGCCCGGTAGTGATGCGTTCTTGCGGAGGCGGCCAAGTCATTCTGCCCACCGGCTATTCCGGCAAAGTGTGGTTGGAGGACACCCACTGTGATCTGCGTATAAATGGTACGCAGCAGGTGTGGGCCTCACATTACAATGTTGAGAACAACCCCGATGGGATCATCCCGGATCGTGTCTATGTCATCAACTCCGGTGGCAGCTTCTGGTGCTTGGGAATGAAGACCGAATCATTTGCCACCCACATCGTCACGACCAACGGCGGAAAATCCGAGCTTCTCGGTGGGTTCTTTCGCGATCACGCGGTTCCTTCAGGCGATAACCAACCGTATTTCCGTACCACTGACAGTCAGCTCACCGCAACCTATCTGGAATATGACTATGATGGGTTCCACGCCCGTAGGCTGCAGGCCGTCGAGACCCGCGCTGGTGTCACCAATGAAGTCCGTCTGGCAAACGGCAATCATCGCGTCGGATTGTACGCCGGCGCGCCAGTTTCGGTGCCGCCCGGGCCAACGGTTTTGACCGCCCCCACCATCACCAGCGCCGCGCCGGGAAATGGTACCGTTGGAGTGCTCTATAATCATGCCAGCACTGCCACCGGAAGTACCCCGATCACCTGGTCGATCAGCACTGGCGCGTTACCCGCCGGCCTGTCACTCAATGCCAGCACCGGCGCCATCACGGGTACACCCACCACTACGGGCACCACCACCGGCACCCTGTCTGCAACCAACGGAACCGCCCCGGCGTCACAACAGGCTTACTCGATCACAGTCAGCAGCGCCACGCCATCAGTCACCCCCGCGTCAGACCCCGCCGCAGACTCCAGCTCAGGCGGCGGCAAATGCGGCGCCGGAAATCAGATCGGCCTGCTCATCGGCGCCTTAGCCATGGCAAGTCTTCTGCTTCGTCGCCGGCATTAGAAAATACAGAGCAGGAGTTCGCAGAGACTACGCGAGAATAGAGAACAGGAGTTCGCAGAGGACGCAGAGAACGCAGAGGCTGAAAAAAAAGAAAAGCGCCGCCTCCCCACAAGCCAGCTCTCAACTCTCCTCTGCGCTCTCCTTTTCTCTGCGCCCTC
>JANYGY010000261.1 GCA_025362255.1 Planctomycetales bacterium | reverse complement strand
GATCAGCTTTTCTTCGGCAGAGGCGAGGGTGGTGTCACCCGCGGACAGTTCGAGCACCGCCGGCACACCTGACGTCTGCGAACAATGCGCAAGGCTCGCGACCAGGCGGGTTCCACGCACGCTGCCCGGCCACCCGGCGAGCAGACCGATGCCTGCTGCGCCGGCATCGGCCAAGCGCTTGAGTGCCGTCTGCGCCTCGCTGGCCGACAATCGCCCGGGGACGAAGGCGAGCACCGGGAATTTTCCGCTGCGGAGCATCGTCAGCAGCGCATGCGGTGGCCCAGCTTGGCCCGCTCCAGGAACTGCTCCAGGAACCGCTGCAGGAACCGCTCCAGGAACCTCTGCAGCGACCGCCGCACCGATCACGACAGCCGAGGGAAAAGGCACCGGCGCACCACGAAGCACGGAAAGCGCCTGGATATGACTCGGTCCGATGCCGCAGCAGCCGCCGATCAACCCGACCCCGTCGGCGATATAGCCACGCGCCTGGGACAAAAGATAGTCGGGGCGCAGATGATAGGTCAGGTGGCCATCGGCCGCGCGGGTGGGGAATCCGGCGTTGGGCCGGGCCAGTACCGGCAAGCGCGTGGCCTGCGCCAACGCCGCCACCAAAGGTCGCACGGCTCGCGGTCCGGCGGCGCAATTGATCCCGATGGCACTGGCGCCACCGGTTTCCATGGCGCGCGCGAATTCGATCAATTCGGCGTCCTCGACCCGCTCGCTGCTGCGCGCGACCAGCACCGGCAAGCGGCTGACGCGGCGGATCCCAGCCAAGGCGGCAACGGCTTCGCCGGTCGAGGGCATGGTCTCCAACGCGAAGCCATCGACCTGCGCATCGGCCAGGGCCAAGGCCACTTCGGCAAACGCATCGGCCGCAGCCGTCGCCTCAAGTTCTGCACCGACCACTGGGCCCAGCGGGCCGATCGAGCCGAGGACGAATACCGGTCGCCCAGCACCGGCGGCGGCCTGACGGGCGAGGCGCACGCCCGCGGTGAGCAGACGCATCAGTTCGTCGGGATCTCGCCGACGAAAACGATTGAGGGCGAACGTATTCGTCGTCAGCACCTCGGCTCCGGCCGCGAGATACGCTCGATGAATGTCGCGCACCAGATCAGGGTGATCGCCATTTGCATCGGACACGTGTGCCGGGGCGATGCCCCGCGCCATCAACTCGGTGCCCATCGCGCCATCGAGGATCATCGCACCGCCGGCGCCGCGAATGCCTGCCAAGCGTCGGGCCAACGGTGTCGCGGATTCACGTGGGCCGGCACTGCTGAGCGATCCACGCGCGGCGCCAACCATGTGCCGTGACAACAAGGTTGCGATGCGCTCGGTCAGTTCGGCCGGCAGATCGAGTCCGCCGATCTGCTGGCCGATCAAGCGGGTCACCGTCCGGGCGTCGATGGCATTGGTGGTCGAGCTCAGGCGCTCGGAGGCAGTCACCGTCGATTCGAGCAAGATGGTGGTGGTCAGCGCGCCGACTCCTCCAGGGACCGGGGTCATGGCGCCGGCCACAGACGCGACCTCGGGGGCGACATCGCCCACCGTCTGCGTCTTGCCATCAGGGCCGAGCAGGCGATTGATCCCGACATCAATGACAGTGGCACCGGGCTTGATCCAGTGCGGTTGCACCAGCCCCGCCTTGCCCGCCGCAGCGATCACCAGATCCGCGCGGCGGCAGTGTGCCGCAACATCTCGCGTCGAGATCTGGCAGACCGTGACCGTTGCTCCGGCGGCCGTCAGCAACTGGGCGATCGGCTTGCCGACGATCGTCGAAGCTCCGATGACCACGGCCTCGATACCGGCCAGATCAGGCAGGGCTTCGCGCGCCAAGGTCACCGCCGACAGGGCGGTGCACGGCGCCATGGTCGACATGCCTGCCAACAATAATCCGAGATTCGCCGGGCCCACGCATTCGACATCTTTTTCAGGCGACAACCGGCTCTGCAGCGCCAGGGCATCAAAGCCCTCGGGTAGCGGATTCTGGACGATGATGCCATGCACCGAGGCATCGACGTTGAGTTCTTCGATCGCCTCGAACAGCGATTCTTGATCGGCACCGGTCGGAAGTTCCACCGTGCGATATTCGATGCCAACGGCAGCGCAGGCGGTGGCCTGACTTCGCTGGTAAACCGACCACGCGTGATCAGCAAGCACGGTCACTGCCGTCAAACACGGGCGCAGATTACGGGCAGCCAGTTCGTCGACCCGCAGACGCAACGCCGCGCGCCGACGGTCCGATACGGCTTTGCCATCAATCACGCGTGCGACCATGCGCTTACCGTGGTCGCAACGCTGACGTGGTCAACCCGACGCTGACTCGTTCGGCACTGAAAATTCAGCCCGCTTCAGCAAGCGGCCGCTTCAGTGCGACCTTGCTCAACCGCTTGAGGAATTTCTTGAGCGGCGGATTGAACGCATGTGCGTGTTTGAGCAGCGACGCGTGTGGCACCTCTTCGCCGTCGCGATCGTAGATCCATTGGATCTCGGCGTCGGGGAAAAGGCGAAAGGCCATGTCGGGGCGACACAGCATGCCGGTCCCCGGACCATCCATGCGCAGGGTGTGGCGTTCGCGTGAGCCCCAGCAGATGAGGGTCGGGGCTTTGGTCAGCACGCCACGCACCTGGTGGATGCCGACAAACGCCAGGATCGCATTGACCCGGGCAATCGCGCCGGCGGCGGGAATCCGATTGAGGGTGCGTTCGATGCGCAGCCGGATGCCGCGTTCGCGCAGCTGGATCCAACCGCGGGGTGGGGTGAACAGCGCTTTCCACGTCGACATCAACGGCTCGCCCATCGAGCGGGAAGCCAAGGTGCGGAAAAAGGTGCGCGCCTTTTCGATCACGTCCGCTGACGAAGATCCTTCGGGCGGGTTCAAGACCGGATCGAGGAAGCGCTTGAACATCGGCGCGAGATCGTCGGAACAGGTCATCGGGCTGACCAGGATCAGGCCGGCCAGCGGCAGCGGGTCGGCCTGGGTCCGGCGGAGCAATTCCAGCGCGATGCCTCCACCGACGCTGACGCCAACCAGCACCGGTCGTTCACCCCGGGCAGCGGCAGCGCGGATGCGGATGGCCAAGGCCTCGATGAGCTGATCGAGATCGAAACCATCATAGGGATACGTGATCGTGGTGGTGTCACCAAACGCACGGAAAAGCGGCTGTTGGCGCAAAAAAGTCTCGGCGCCATCCGGCACCAGGCCAGGGATCAGCAAGGCATGATGTTCGCCTCGGCCACGTTCGGTGACAAAGCACGAATCATCAAATTGGGCGGTGGAGGGGCGCATGTTATGTTGCTCCTGAAGAAAGATTTGAAGATGGACCAGTCGAACGAGCGGAAAAACCAGTAAGCGAATCGGCAATCGTGCGATCGGGCCACGCCTGCGGCACTTTGTGCTGGCCACCGAGGTGGCCTTTGGCGGCGAGGTACGCGTGAAATGTTCCGCCCGGCAGCGCGTGCAGGATCGGCGGCAGCAGTTGGCCGCCATCGCGGTGCGCCGCGTAATCAAGCACACTGGCATGCAGATGCCGGTCGAGGGCCATGGCGAACGCCAGCGGATCACCGGGCGAGATCTTGAATTCGACCAGCCATTCGTGAGCCCCCTGCGGCTTGGCCGGCGACGGCAAAATGGGTGCGACGTGATAGTGGGCGACCGCGGCCCCGGTGGTGCTGGTGGCATGCGCCAAGGCCGCGGCCAAGGCGTCGCCTTCGACATGTTCGCCGAACACCGAGATGCGGGTCTTGATCCGGCCGGCAAATCGAACGATGCCAGGAGCTCCTGCGCGCACCAAGTCACCGACCTGATAGCGCAGCAATCCGGCGGGAGTCGTCACCAGCACGCGGTAAATGCCACCCGGGGCAAGCTGATGGGCGCCGAAAATAGCGCCGGCGTCATCGGCGAATTCGAGGAAAACACCGTGATCGGTGAGCAGTTCCAACGGGGCCGGGACGCCATCGCCCAAGCGCCACGGCTGTTGGCCGATGGCGATGAAGGCTTCGCTTGCGGGATAGACCTCCTGCATCCACGTCCCGCCATCCAGATGCGTGCCGAGGGTGCTGATGAACGGCTCGATCGCGTGGCCGCCGTGAACCAGCGCGCGCAGCCGCGGCCACAAGACCGATACCGGGCGACCCGTTTGCTGAAGCAGCCGCTCAAACAGCATCAGCAGCCACGCCGGAATTCCGGAGGCCAGACGCACATCGACCGTCGCCAACCGGGTCGCCATCAAATCGAGGCGGCGTTCCCAATCTGGTTCATCCGCGATCGCGCGACCGGGCTCATACGCCCCGGAGATCCACGCCGGCAAGGTCGCGGCGGTGATGCCCGACAAATCGCCCACAGGAACTTTCGCCACTCCATTTTTGGCTGGGCGATCTGCGCCGTGGAAACCAAGAGCCGTGCAGCCGCCAAGCATCAGCATCCGCCCACGAAGAACTTCAGGCGCACTCAGCAGCACGCGGGCAAGTGCCGCTGCGCCGCCTTGCCGGTGATGGCGCAGCAGCGCCTTGGTCTGCGGAATGTAGCGTTCCGCACTGTGCGCATCGCGGGTTGTTCCGCTGGTCTGGGCCAGGGCGATGGGCAGTCCGGGGAATAGCACATCTGCTTCACCGGCGACGATGCGCTGGACCTCGGCTTCGAGGTCCGCGTATTGGTGGATGGCGATCTGGGCACGAAAAGCCTCCGTGCTCATGCCCGCCAGTTTCAGTCGTCGGCCCACCACGGTTGGCGCCAGGCGCCGCAGGATTCGGCTCAGGATGCGCTCTTGAGCGGCAGCGATCTTTTCCGCACTGCGCGGAGGCGCAGAGACCCGGGCCCACAGCGGGACCAACGGCGTTAGCAGCGGAAGTAGCGCATGCACGGTTGTTTGATGCTCCATGAAACAATGAAGGGATGGCAAAGGATCGGTGAACGAATCGACCGGTACATCAACGCTCTATCTACGACTGCACATCAAATCTTCGCAATATCTTGACCGATTTTCGGAGTATGGAAGACATGGTTCATCCATTGCCTGAGTTCCGGCAGCTGCGTATTGCGTTAGTCAGCGAGACGTTTCCGCCTGAGATCAATGGCGTCAGCATGACCCTCGGCCGATTGGTCGATGGTCTGGCACGCCGGGGGCATCAGGTGCAGGTGGTGCGTTGTCGTCTTCCCCATGAAAAGCCGAACGAAAAGCCGTCCGAGGCACATCCGCTGATTCACCCCGTAGCGTTGCCCAGCCTGCCCATTCCGCGCTACAGCGGGCTGCGCCTTGGGTTGCCGGCGAAAAAACGCCTGCGGGAATTGTGGCGCAGTGAGCGACCGGATGTGGTCCATGTCGCCACCGAAGGACCCCTTGGGCGCAGTGCGTTGCGCGTGGCGGAGGAACTCGGATTGCCTCTCGCGAGTTCATATCACACCAATTTTCACGACTACAGTCGGCATTACGGTATAGGCCTGTTCCAGGGAATGGTGGCCGGATACCTGCGTCGATTCCACAATCGCACGCGTTTGACCATGGTCCCCAGTCCAGACCTGCTCGAACGGCTCGCGGCAAACGGATACAACAATCTCGTGACTCTTGGCCGCGGGGTCGACACCCAGCTGTTCACGCCTGCCAAGCGCGATCTCGATCTACGCGCTCACTGGGGGGCGCGACCCCAGGATCCAGTACTGTTGCATGTCGGACGGGTCGCTCCGGAAAAGAATATTCCCTTGGCCCTCGCCGCATTTGCGCGGGTGCGCGAATTGGTGCCCACGGCGCGGATGGTGGTCGCCGGTGAAGGCCCCCTGCGGCGTGGACTCAGCACCCAGCACCCAGCCGTGCTGTTTACCGGTGCTCTCAGCGTCGAAGATCTGGCGCGGCATTATGCGTCAGCGGATGTGTTCATGTTCCCCTCCATGAGCGAAACGTTCGGCAACGTGCTGCTCGAGGCGATGGCCAGCGGCTTGGCCACGGTGAGTTTCTGTTACGCCGCACCGAAAGCGTTCATCCAGCATGATGATAATGGAGTGCTTGCACCCTTCGGAGACGAGATCGCGTGGCTCGATCAGGCGTGCGCATTGGTCGCTGATCCGGTGCGGATTGCGCGTTTACGCCCGGCAGCGCGGGCGACTGCTTTGACGATTGGTTGGGAAGCGGTGATCGACCGCTTTGAACATCTGCTTCGCCGAGTGGCAGACCCGCAGGATGCGCGATCGCAATTGCCGATCAGCGGTCATATCGCTGCGAACTCCCAGCCGGTCCTCAGCACGACCTCCGCCTGAGCGCAAACCTCACTGCGTATTCCTCTAATCTTCACCATTGCCGCTACAAATGAAGTTAACAGAAAAAAGTAAAGGGACGCGCCATGCAATTCGCTCACCTTGGTCGCTATGAGTCCGGCTTCTGTGTGCGCTGCAACCACTACAATGGCAGACGGATCGTCGGACCTTTCTTCGCCGCGATCAGTCGACTCGGCAACGGGATTTTCTGGTACAGTGTGATGTTGTTGATGCCGGTGGTCTATGGTGATTGGAAACTCGTCTTGGTGATGGTCGCCACCGGTGCTGCTTCGACCGTTCTCTATCGTTTCATCAAAAGCCGAACCCAGCGTCCACGTCCATGCGAAGCATACGCCTTGCCCTATCTCACGGTGCTGCCGCTTGATCGTTTTTCATTTCCATCTGGTCACACGTTGCACGCCGTGGGCTTCACCTTGTTGGCGACCCACAGTCATCCTGAACTCGGCTGGGTGTTGGTGCCGTTCACGATCCTGGTCGCCGTGTCGCGGCTGGTACTTGGCCTGCATTATCCCAGCGATGTCCTGACCGGCGCGGCGATCGGATCATTCATGGCCATCAGTGCCATTTCACTATGCGGAATATGACAGCTCTATGAATGAACGTCGGCGCATCGATCTCCTGGTATTATCCGATATCCATCTCGGGTATCGCGGATGTCGCGCCGAAGAGTTGCTGGCGTATCTCAAAACCATCGAGCCCGCGCGGGTGGTGCTCAATGGCGACATCATCGACATCTGGCAATTCAGCAAATCCTTCTGGCCCGAGAGTCATCTCAAAGTGTTGCGGCGGTTATTGAAGTTTGCCCAACGCGGCACGCCGGTGCATTATGTCACAGGCAACCACGACGAGGCGTTGCGGCGCTATTCGCCCTTTTTGCTCGGCAATGTCGAGCTGGTCGATCGCCTTGAACTGGTGATCGATGGCCGCAAGCACTGGTTCCTCCACGGCGATGCATTCGATGCCCTGATCGCCACCCCACAGTGGCTGCAGTGGATCGGTACCTGGAGCTATGACGGCGTGTCGATCGTCAGCGCTTGGCTCAACCGCTTCCGCACGTGGTTCGGGATGCCGCGCATCTCACCGGCGAAATATTTCAAAGAGAACATCGCGTCAGCAGCCCGCCACATCGCGCGGTTTGAAGAGGTGTGCGCGCGGATGGCCGCCGAGCGGGGCTGCGCAGCGGTGGTCTGCGGCCATATCCACGCTGCCAACAAGCGACTGTACCAGGTCCCGCAAGGGGACACCACGGTCGACATTCTGTATCTCAATTCAGGTGATTGGGTCGAGAGCTGCACCGCCCTGGAATACGCCGATGGACATTGGTCAGTGGTCCACGTCAGCGACCTGCAATTGATTCACGAGCACGACGACACCGTCGCGGTGTCTGCTCCGCTTGCTGGAGTCATGGCCGAAATCATGACCTGAAAAGGGTCTGCTTAGGAGTCTGTCGGAGATGCGTAAATTCGAGAGTCTCGGATTGTCCACCTGACAGTAAGCGATAGCACTCCCCCTTCTTCAGGAGTGCACATGTCGTCCAAACTTTCCAGTCAATCCAGCAACCATGGTGAGGGCCAAGATCGCTTTAACGCGCGGCTGGGGCTGATGTTGTTCGCCGTGTACGTCGTTGCCTATGGCAGCTTCATGACACTTGCCGCATTTTACCCAAAGATCATGGCGGTTCGGCCCTTTGGCGGGGTCAACATTGCGATCATCTACGGCATGAGTCTGATCGCAGGCGCTTTCGCGCTTTCGCTGGTCTACCTGCGATTGGCGCGTGGTGGTCAGATCACCGATGGCGAGGTCTGAGCCATGTCAGCGACGCTTCTGGTATTCCTGTTTTTCGTCGGCTCGGTGCTCGGCATCAGTTTTTGGCTCGGCCGGAAAGCGACGTCCTCTGCCGGGTATTTTGCCGCTCACGGCCAGATTCCGTGGTTCGTCAACGGCATCGCCTTTGCCGGCGATTACCTGTCCGCGGCAAGTTTTCTCGGCATCTGCGGGATGATCGCCTTTTACGGATATGACGGTTTCCTCTATTCGATTGGTTTTCTTGCGGGGTGGATCGTCGCGCTGCTGGTCATCGCCGAGCCCCTGAAACGCCTGGGCAGATACACTTTTGCCGATGCTCTGAACAGTCAGTTCAATTCCCGCGCGATCACTTTGACCGCAGCGATTTCGACCCTCGTGGTCAGCGTGTTCTACCTCATTCCGCAAATGGTCGGCGCCGGAGCCTTGATCGTGCCGTTGCTCGGCTGGGCCCATTGGCAGGGCGTGGTCGCGGTGGGCGCGGTGGTCACCATCATCGTGGTCACCGCCGGAATGGTCTCGACGACCTGGGTGCAATTCATCAAAGGCTCCCTGCTCGTGCTCTTCTGCGCGATCCTGACCGTGCTTATTCTCAATCAGGGCTTGCGTATCGATCAGCGTTTCGCCCGCGGGCTGGAGCTGCCTGCGGGGGCCACTGAGGCCTGGCCGAACAAGCCCTATGTTCGCGATGGAAACGGTTCGTTGTGGAAAAAAGAATCCGACGGCACGGTCAGTCAGGTGCAGTGGCAGGTTGCCAACGCCGCTGGCGTAGTGCAGAGCATCAATGGCGTGGCCCCGGCCGATGGCGGCAAGCTATTACCGGTTGGGGGCCTGATTTCGTTGCCCGATGGTCAGACCAGCACCGGCGCATTGAGTCCCCTGAGGTATCTCAGCACCTTGATCGAC
Source organism: Planctomycetales bacterium (assembly GCA_025362255.1). GTDB lineage: Bacteria > Planctomycetota > UBA11346 > UBA11346 > UBA11346 > CAIUVD01. Next base: position 6,233 of record JANYGY010000261.1, on the reverse strand, counting down.
AGCACCGTGTTGCTGTGGAGCAAAGAAGTGATTCCCCAGGAAGGCGGTGGCACGGTCACGATCTGGGCCCAGAAGCCGACATCCGGCGCCAAGCTCATGCAACCCGGACAGCATCCTCTGTTCAAAGGGATCCAAGGGGAGCTGCCGGTAGCCGATCCAACAAAGCCTGAGACGGTTCTCGCGCGGCAAAAAGCGTGGTTGTCACGCATCGACTTTTTGTCGTTGATGCTCGCGCTGTTTTGCGGCACGGCGTCGCTGCCGCACATCCTGATCCGCTATTACACCGTCAAAGATCAACCCAGCGCGCGCAAAAGCACGGTGGTGGGCATCGCTGCGATCGGTCTTTTCTATGTCGTGACGCTGTTTCTCGGCCTTGGCGCCATGACCAGCGGAGCCCTCAACCTGACCGACACCAACACCGCTGCACCGTTGATGGCGAAGACTTTTGGCGACTTGCCGTTCGCGATCATCAGTGCGATCGCATTCACCACCGTCCTCGGCACGGTGAGCGGTCTGATCATGGCCTCAGCCGGGGCCATCGTCCACGATCTGCTGAAGAATGTGTGGGACATCCAATTGTCAGATGCACATCAGGTACGTGCGGGCAAGGCCGCCGCGATCGTGGTCGGCGGTCTGGCGATGTGGCTGGGCATTCAATTTGCCGCGATGAATGTCACGTCATTGGTGGGTTGGGCATTCAACATTGCGGCCTCGGCGAATCTGCCGGCGCTGGTCATGCTATTGTTCTGGCGCGGCACGACCAAGCAGGGCATCACCGCCGCGATCATCGTCGGCCTCAGTTCATCGCTGACCTGGGTCCTGGTCAGCAAGGAAGCCTTTCAGCACGTCTATGGGTATTCCGCTGACGCGGCGGCGTTGGCTACCCTGGTGCCCTTCAGCCAACCCGCGATCGTTACCGTGCCGCTGGGATTTCTGGTGTTGGTGGTGGTTTCGCTGATGACCCGGCGAGCTCGATCGGGGTCGTCGACGGGATGACCGCCCACCATTCGGCCACTGCTGCTTCATCATAAGGGGACCAGCACGGCAGGGCCATCAGACGCCGGCGTACCGTGTCGGCATCAGGTGGCCGGGCGTCGGGGCGTTTGGCAAGCAGCTCAAGAATCAATTGCACCAGCCCAGGGTCATGACTGGCAGCGCGCAACGCGGCTGCCGGCGGCGGCATCGTGCAATGCAGCACGCATTCCTCCTGAAGTTCTTTGACCCCAGGAAAAATCGTCTTCCCGGTCAGCAACCACCACGCCACACATCCCAACGCATAGAGATCGAGCCGACCGTCATCAGCGCCCGAGCCGAGCAGGACTTCAGGAGCAACATAACCGGCACTGCCTGCCCAGGTCGAGCTTGGGCCAGGTGACTGATGGCCAGGACCAGTCGCTTCTCCCTGACCCAATCCCACCAAACCGAAATCAACGATCTTGATCACATCCAATTCGTCTCCCAGCCGGCAGAGCATGAGGTTGCCAGGCTTGATGTCACGATGGATGAGGCGTTGCCGATGAGCCTCGGCCAACGAGCGGCAGGCCTGCGCGAGAATCCGCGCGACGCGCCAGTCGGGAAACGGCCCCCAGCTTTCAACGGCCTGCTGCAGGTCGATCCCGTCGAGCAGCTCCATGACATAATACCATTCGCCATTATCCGCGACGCCGAAGTCATAGAGGGTCACGGTGTGCACTGATGATAACCGGGAAATCGCCGCGGCCTCGGCTTCGAACTGGCGATCCAGCTCATCACGCCGACCGCGATCGGCCTCGTCGGGCGGGGCGACGAATTTGATCGCCGCCGAACGTGGCAGCAGCCGATGCCGCGCCAACCACACTTCGCCCATGCCGCCCCGGCCGAGTCGGCGTACCAGATCATAGCGCCCGAATTCGCGCAGCTCGCGCTTGGCCTGGGCCAAGGCCCGACGATAGCGGTGGATGCTCAACGCTGCGACCACCGCCAGGCCGGCGCAAAAATACAGCGGCAGCATCCACGGCAGCAGCCGCGACCACGGCTCGGCGTCAGCGCCCACCAAGCGCGCTGCGCCGTACACCAGAGGTACCGCGCTGGCGCAGGACAACGCCGCAGCCAGCGTGATCCGAGGATTGGAGGGATACACCAAGGGAAACAGGACGATCCAGATGCCGATTCCCGAAACGCCCCACCGCGCGGCGCCGATTTCCGCCGCTAGGCTGACCTCGGCCGCTGCCATCGACAACGCGACCAACACCACGAACCCGACCCCGACGGTTTGCAGCACTGCTCCAGAGCGCTGTCGGCGGAGCAGGAAAAGCATGCCGGCGCACAGGATCACGACCTTTATGGCGAGGATGCCCAGACCCATGGTGGCCGGCGTCGCGGGTGGCGAAAAGCACGGCAACAACCACGCAATCGCACCAATCACGACAAACGATCCCAGCGCCACCAGCACCAGGATGCGCAGGCGGTCCTGAGCCTCACCCGGCGGCACCCCAGAAAGCGACGCCACCGACGACTGCGCCACCTGGTTGCGGGTCGCACGCAAACGTTGAGGCGGGTGGGCAACGCTCACTCCTACAGCCTAGAACCCGAGCAAGGCGTGACAATGCGTCCCCAGGATGATCATCAAAACATCCATGGACGACAGCGCAGTCAGACAAGAAATCGTCGATACGGCGAAAGCATACTTTCTTAAATACGGCTATTCACGGGTTTCCACCGCCGAAATCGCGGATGAGGCCGGACGCAGCAAGAAGACCCTCTACAAACATTTCCCGACCAAGGAGGCACTGCTCATAGCAGTGGTCGAACGAGTCAACAGCACGGTGGAGTCCGAAATCGTCAGCCTGCTTGCCGATGCTGCCTTAAACGCTGAGGAGCGGGTTCGCCAAGTGCTTGAACGCGTCGGCGTCCACCTGGTCAGCGTCGGTCTGGTCCTGTACGACGACCTCGAAAGCAAAGAGCCAAGCCTGTATACCCAGGCCCGCCTGCAACAACGCGCGGTCCTGGCCGACCTCCTGAAGAATCTGCTGCGTGAAGCCATCACGGCCAAGGCTTTCCGTCCCGATATCGACGTCGATTCTACCATTTCGACATTCCTCGCCTCGGTCGAAGCTCTCGCCAAACCTGCCGCTGTCGCCAGCCACGCTGACGACCCCACGGTGTTGTTCCGTACGCTAGTCTCGTGGCTGATCGCCGGACTCAAATAATCCGCTTTTGAACTCAGTTGTCGGAGCGGCGTATCGCCTTGATCGCGCTCGAGAGGTTCCGTGCTGTCATAACCTGCATGTCGCTTCGTGTCTGATACGCCGGCCGGACCTCGACCCCGCGTTTGCAAACTTCAGTGCATAGCGGCTCGATCGGCAGTGGCATTCCACCAGAAAGGCGGGCGCCATGGCCGATGACACGTCACTGCTCAACCGATGGGTCACCAGCCGCGACGCCAGCGCCTTCAGCGAACTCGCTTGCCGTCATGCGGGCCTCGTCTACGGCACCTGCCGGCGCATCGTCCATGACCACCACCTCGCCGAAGAAGTGGCCCAGGAGTGCCTGTTTGAGCTCGCGCGCAAGGCGTCGTCAGTGCGCGAATCAGTTGCCGGTTTCCTGCACGCCACCGCAACGTCGCGCTCGAAGAACCGCCTTCGCTCGGAAACCGCCCGCGTGCGCCGCGAAGCCGAAGTCCCGGGCAGTGAACTCACCGCGCTAGAGCAGCGCGAACCCACGTGGGTCGAGATCGCACCTCAGGTCGATCAGGCGTTGGCTGAGCTGCCAGACGAATTGCGTCTGCCACTGGTGATGCATTTCCTCTCGGGTCGCTCGCAAGTCGAAGTCGCTGAGGCGCTGCATTGCGATCAGGCGACCGTGTCGCGCCACATTGCGCGCGGCATCGACGCGCTGCGCAAGCGGTTGGGATCGACTCTGTCGGTGCTGGCATTCTCACTGCTCCTCAGCGCAACCGCCAACGCCGCTGCCCCGCCAACCCTGTTGATCAGCGCTGCAAAAATCGCGATGTCCGGTGGCGGTGCATCTGCTGCCGGTGGGGGGACTGCGGTGGCGGCCATATCGATCTCCAAACTCCTGGTCACCGGCATTGCTGCCGTGCTGGTGGCCTTCAGTGGCTGGCTCGGGTGGCGCTGGTCACGTCCATCGTCGCAGGCTGCATCCGTTCTCCTTGTTTCCGACCACGTGATCCAGACGCCGGTTGGCGCTCGGCCAGTGTTAGAGCGACGTATCGAAGCTGGTGACCCTTCCGGCTTCGTCTGGAAGGGCGCCCTCGGACCCGGTCCGGTGCCTACGGATAATCGCATCTGTCTTGCGGCAGAGCGCTTCACCGATGACGTTTCAGATGTGATGGATGTGTATTTCCTGGATCCCAGCGATGGTGTTCTGTGGACGTATCAACCGGATCTCATTCTACGGTTCGATCTTTACCTCGCACATGAGAGTTCGCTGCTTCAGCTCTATACCGCACGCGCAGATGGCGCTGCCTTTATGATGCCGATACCCGCGGCTATCCCCCGTGGACGTTGGACGACCGTGACGCTGCGACTCGCCGAATTGAAGGTCGAAGGCAGTCAGCGTTTGTTGATCAATGGCGACCAATTCAAGAATCTCGTATTTGCGACCAGCAACCCGCGTGGTGGGTTTTGGATCGATAATCTCCTCATCATTCAGGGCTCCGAGCCCACGCCCTGACGGCGTGTCGCCGTCACAACGATACGTTGACGATGTGACGCATCCCACCTCATTCAGCCATCATTCGTTTTTTCGAAGGAGAATATCATGAACCAGCTCACCTCAGCTTCTGTCCTACGCCCTCACCTCATTCTGCTATTCCTGCTCACCGTGCTCATTCCCCACACCGCGTGGTCGGCGGCAGTGGACAGCGTCACGCCCTATGGCGTCGGATCAGGCGATGCCGTCAGCCCGAACTATTCCGTGTCCGTGAACGGCGTCGCGGTGCCGGTTTATAATAACACGGACATGAGCTATGCGCACTTCGCCTTTACCGGCACGGCGAATGTGGTGGTGACGGTTGGTCAGACCATTTCAAGTTATCAGCTCAGTCCGCATTCCTTTGCGTTGGCGCCGAGCGTCAGCGGCAACACCGTCAGCTTCGCGCTGACCCGTCCGCGCAAGGTCATGCTACATGCGGTGAATAGTTTGGATGAAAAGCTGTGCATCTTTGCTGATGCGCCGGAAGAGCATCCGCCGGTCTCGGGTGCCGCCAATGTCACCACGCTGAGTGGCCTTGACGCCAGCGGTGCGACCGATGTGACGACTCAACTGCAAGCCGCAGTCGATAATACCCCGACGGGAAACACGCTCTTCATTCCCGCTGGTCGCTACACCTTCACGTACCTGCAATTCGCCAGCAATAAATCCTATTACTTGGCCCCAGGAGCGATCCTGCAGGCGCCACGTACCCAAGAAGCGCAGCTCAAGCTCAACGGCTGCACCAACGTCAAAATCTTCGGGCGCGGAGTGTTCGACGATCAGGGCGACTACCAGCGCGCGCGCACCGGTGGCAGCGAAACTGGCACCACCTTCATCAGTGTCGATCAGGGCACCGGGACCTCGAACGTGGTCTTTGAGGACGTCATCATCCGCAACCCGTCACTCTATAGCTGCATCGTCTTTGACACGGTCGATTGGCGTTTTGGCAATGTCAAATTCGTCACCAGCTCGTCGTATGGAAATCGCGACTGCATCGATCCGCACAATGCGCAGCGGTTGGTCGTGGATGACGGATTCTTTCTGTCTACTGATGACAACATTGCCTACTCGACCTTGCGCAATGACATCGACACCGGGATCGTGGTCAAAAACTGCGTCATGTACAATTCGCACTCGGGCGCGTGCATCCGTCTGGGGCCCTGGCTGGGCGATAACACCCATCATTTCACCGCCGAAAACTGCGATTACATCAAAGGTGCGAACAATGAGGGCGCCTTCGCCATCTACGCGGGTGGCGCCTTGTCCGACGTCAGGTTCCGCAACATGCGGGTCGAGAATCCGCAGTCTCGGCTGATCTACATGATCTCGGCGTGGAATGATTACTACGCCGGCTGGCAGAGCGGCAGCATCGACAACATACGCTTTGAAAATCTGTCGTGCGAAGCCGTCACTGACTCGTGGATCGGTTTCGACGCGACCGACGCGGCCAGTCCGATGAGCAACATCGCCTTCACTAATTTCAAATTTGGCGGCAACACTGTCACCAACCAGTCACAAGCGCATGTCTTCGTCAATGG
>JANYGY010000253.1 GCA_025362255.1 Planctomycetales bacterium | reverse complement strand
CGGAAATGTCGCACGCCGGTCATCACCATGGCGATCCCGGCGGCATCGGCGGCGGCGATCACGGCGGGGTCGCCTTTGCTGCCGCCGGGCTGCACGACGGCGGTGACTCCGGCTTGGATGAGATTCACCAGGCCGTCTGGGAATGGGAAGAATGCGTCGCTGGCGGCGACACCACCTTTGGCGCGGTCTTTCGCCAGGGTGGCGGCGATCCAAGTGGAATTGACGCGGCTCATCTGACCAGCGCCGGCGCCGACCAGTTCGCGATCGCGGACGATGCAGATCGCGTTGGAAGTCAGATGCTTGCCGACCAGCCAGGCGAATTCGAGATTGATCAGCTCCGCCGCAGTGGGCGCGCGCTTGGTGGCGACCGTGAGCGTCGTCGGATCCCAGCCGAGGACGTCGTAATCCTGCACCAGCAGGCCGCCGAGGACATTCTTCGCTGAGCGGGCGCCGCGCGGAATCGGCTGCCACGCACCGACCGCGAGCAAGCGCACGTTGGCCTTCCACTTCGGCTTGGTGGTCAAGATCACCAGAGCTTCAGGCGTGAAATCTGGTGCGATCACGACTTCGACAAATTGGCGCGGCACCATCGCTTCGGCGGTTTCGGCATCGACAACGCGATTCAGCGCGATGATCCCGCCGAAAGCGGCTTGCGGGTCGCCATCATACGCGCGCGCGAATGCGCTCGCGAGATCCGCGCCCGCCGCGCAGCCGCAGGGATTCGCATGCTTGATGATCGCGCAGGCCGGATCAGCGAATTCGTTGACCAGCTTCCACGCCGCGTCGGCATCCATCAGATTGTTGAAGGACAGTTCTTTGCCGTTGAGCTGACGCAGCTTAGTAATGCCGGTCGCACCCGGAGTGCGGATGTCATAGAGTGCTGCCTGCTGATGTGGATTTTCGCCATAGCGCAGCCCCATGACTTTTTTGAGCGGCAACGCCAGTTCCGCAGGAAACTGCTCGGCCGCCGGAAAATCAGCGATGAGCGTCAGCTCATCAGCGATCAAGGCGTCATAGCGAGCGGTCGTGCGAAACACGGTGCGCGCACATTGCTGGCGGAATTCCACGGTCGTCGCGCCGTGATGTTCAGCCATCTCACTCAAGCAGCGGGCATAATCCAGCGGGTCGACGATGACCGTGACGAACGCGTGGTTCTTGGCCGCCGAGCGCAGCATCGAGGGCCCGCCGATGTCGATTTTCTCAATCTTTTCAGCGGTAGTCGAGCCGGGCTTGTCGGCGGTGGCTTCGAAAGGATAGAGATTCACCACCACCAGATCGATCATGCCGATGCCATGGGCGGCTGCCGCAGCGACATGCTGCTGGTCGTCGCGCACACACAGCAAACCACCATGGATTTTCGGATGGAGGGTCTTGACCCGACCATCCATCATCTCCGGGAAACCGGTGTATTCAGCGACTTCGATCACCGGCAGGCCAGCCGCCTTGAGCGCCTGATAGGTGCCGCCCGTCGACAGCAGCTCGACCCGTTGCGCATGCAGAGCGCGCGCAAAATCGACGATGCCGGTCTTGTCGAAAACGGAAAGGAGGGCGCGCTGGATGGGCTGGTTGCTGATCATGGGGCGGGCAGGATGCCGCGAGACCTCTTCCAGCAAGAGCCGGCAAGTGCCGGAAGGTCATCACTGCGGTGCACGTCTCCACGCCGACGGCGGCAGGCCCGTCGCGACCCGGAACCTGGTGGTGAAATGAAAAGCGTTGGCATAGCCCACCTGCTCGGCGATGTCCGCAATGCCCATATCGGAAGCTAACAGCAAACGTTTGGCGCGCTCCATCCGTTCACGCTCGAGCCACGCCATTGGCGGTAAGCCGATTTCGGCGGCGAAGACCTCGGCGAGTCGTGAGCGTGAACACCCGACGGCGCTGGCCAACGAGTCCAGCCCGTGGCGCTGCGCGAGATGGGCGCGCAGATGCGCCAAGGCCGCGCGCACCGCTGGATGTCGTCCTTCGGCGGGATGCAGCAGTAATTGGATGCGCTCCCACGAATTTTCGCGCAGTGCGGGAGTGGTGGCGCGAGCGAGATCGTGAACCGCGCGACGCATGCGCGGATCGCGCAGACGCAGGCTGCGAATCCCGGGCAGGACCATCGGCAGATCTGGCAGCGTCAATGGCGGAGAGACAAACCACCACGTTTCAGAAACCCCAGGGGCGGTGACCGCATAGGCGGTACACGGTGCGATCGCCACTAGGCGAGCCGGACCCAAGCGGCATGTCCCACGGACGGTAGAAAAGGTCACGCTTCCCCGCCGCACCCAGGAAATCGTCCACATTCTTAGGGAATTATCCCGCTTAAAGTGATGATCAGGCAGATGAACCGCAGAGCCAATTCCGAATATCGACATGCAATCATGGTAACTATTCCCGGACTATGAGAAAGGAGTTTAGGATTGTCAGCAATGGCGTTCCTACCACCCAGGCAGCATGCTTCGTCCATGCGTATCCCAGCGAGCAACCTCAAGGACATCACTACCCACCTTGCCGACAAAGGCTGGGCCATTGCGGCCGACGTCATTGATGCCCAGCAAGTCAACGTCCTGCGCCAAGTAGTCTTGGATCGATGTTCGCCCTGCCCACCAGGAGGTACGCGCCTGGATGGCAAAGTGATTCAACATGCGCCCGCGGTGCTTGACCTGCTGCGCACTCCTCGATGGATGTCGGTGATGCGTGCCTGTATCGGTGAGGATGACGTGGTCGTGCATCGTACCGCCGCGCTGCTGCGGATGGGTGGATCACCGCAAGTGGGTTGGCACTCGGACTTCGACTTCGCTCAGACGCCACCGACCAATCAGGACCAATACCTCAATCGCGGCGAGTGGCCGAACGGTCCGTGGTTCTACCTCAATGGCTCACATCCCGATCGCGGCGGCTTGGCCGTCGTTGAAGGGTCTCATCGCCCGGATTGGCAACCCCCTACAGATTGGGACCGCTCATCCGGATGGGATCTGCCAGGGGTTGTCGAACTGCATAGCGAGCCTGGTGACCTAGTGCTGTTCGGTGCTCGCACTTGGCATGCCGCACGAGCTTATCAGGCGGATATTCCACGGCTTTCACTGGGAGTTGGACTGCGTCCAGCACGGATCACCATCCCTTATCCGCATCCGCCGTCGGCCGAGGCACATGATTTTCTGACCACGCTGCCGGCGGATGTTGCCCCCTTATTCCGTGGTTACGCAGGCTGGATCGTGGGGTGATCGCACCAGCATCAGTCCCCTCATGTGGATTGATCGCCTCACCTCACGACTTGGCGCCCGCCGCATCGTCCAGGGTCGGCCTGGACTTGGCTGGCTGCTGACCGAATGCATTCCGGTGCTGATGTGGGCGCAGGTCACCGGCGCGTTGTTTGGCGAATCGTTTTATCTGGTCACGTATCTGACACTGCTGGGTGCGACCACGCCCACTTTGGCGCTGCTGCCGCTGGTCGCGTATGCCGGAAATTTCGCTTCGGCGCTGCTGGTTTTCGCTCGTCATCGCACTGATGCGGGTCGTGATGCCAAGCGTCGCTGCGTCATCGACACCGGAATCGGCCGGGTCTTGTGGTTGGGAACGATCCTCTGGCCGTGGCTCGGACTGCATCTCGGCTGGAGCACGCCGGTGCTGCTCGGCGGTGTCTTCGCGAGTATCTTCTTCACCCAGGTGGCGCATGCGGCTGGTGGCTCAGCCTTTGTCGTGTGGACCCAGGCGATCGTCCCACGCGAGCTGCGCGGTCGCTTTTGGGTGTGGCGCAATTGCGTGAGTTTCGCCACCACGGCGGTGGTCGTGCTGGTGATGGGCGTGCTGCTGCCCAAGGGCTCTCAACCGGGCGCTCTCCCAGATAACAACCAACTGCCGTGGCTGATGGGGATTTTTACCGTGGTGACCCTGATGTGCATCGCCTCGACCTGGATGCTCGCGAAGTGCCCCGACATGCCCGAGCATGTTCAAGACGCGCCCCGTCCTCCGCTGCGCGTCGCGTTGGCCACCACGCACGGCTACGGCCCGCTGCTCGTCTTCAATGTGCTGACGGTGGCAGCGATGGCGATCTCGATGGCTTATTTGCCGGCGCTGCTTCATGCCCGCGGCGTCGGCACCGCGGCGTTCGCGGCCGCCCAGGGCTCGACTTTTTTTCCGGCGATGCTGGGCGGCATCCTGCTTGCGGGCTGGTGCCTGTCGCGGCTTGGCGGGCACCGCCTGCTGGTCATCACAGCGGCCTTGCTGCTCGCCAGTGATGGCGCCTTTTTACTGATGCCAGATGCCAGCTGGTTAGCGCCCTGCCTGGTCTTATCCGGCGTCGCCAAGGGCCTGTGGGGCATCGCCTTGATCGGACGGCAACAGGAGCTGTGCCCAGCAGGCGATGCCCGCTTTCCGGCGCTGCTCGTCGGCCTTGGCGCCGTGGGGGCGATGGCGACGGCGGCGGTGATGCGCGTTGGAGTACCCCTGCTCGAAAGCCACGTTGCGCTGATCGCCTGGTCGCTGATGGCGATCGCCGCCGGCCTGCGCGCCCTGGCTCTGCTGGTGCTGAGCATAGCTGGCCGGGCGACCGCCCGCTTGGCGCACGGATGATTGTTCAAAACCCTATAATTGCAGGAAAACAGGTCCTCGTGCAAAGCAGCTTCTGGCCCCTGCACGGTCTGCGGTGGTTGCTCAATCATCCGCGGTTGTGGTGGCGTCCGCTGGTCGCGCACGCCGCCGCTTTGGCGATGCTGTTGGCGACTGCGATCACCATCGCCTGGCTGCTGTGGCCGGCGCCGCAGGCGTGGTACTGGTACACCTTGAAAGTCGGCGGTGCCCTTGGCCTGAGCATGGTCGCCGCGCTGACCGCGTGGGCGTTGATGGTTCCCCTGCTGCTTGCCCCGGTGCTGGATTCGCTGGCCATCGCGGTGCTCCGCGAACGTGGCATCGCGGTGCGCGAGTTGCCGCTGGTGCCTGCCATCGCCGACAGTCTGCGCGTCGTCTGGCACACACTGCCAATGCGCTTCGGTCTGCTCGTGCTCAGCTTAGTTGGCGCTTTTCTCGGGCCGTTCGCCCCCCTGCTCGGCGCTTTTGCCCTCAGCCGCATGGCGGTGGTTGACGCTTATGACATCGCGCTCGCCGTCCGCGGTTGGAGCAGTGACCGCCGGTTGGCTTTTTACGCCGCGCACGGTGGCCATCTGCACCGCTGCGCGCTGGTCGCTGGTGGGCTTCAACTCGCGCTGGCCTTCACCTTGATCGGCTGGCTGCTGTGGCTGCCGGCATTGGTGTGCGGCGCGGCTTTGCAGCACCTTGAATCAGACGGCAAAAACGCAGGCGATTAGATTAACTCGAAGAGGTCGTCCGCGGGTCGGTGTGGCTGATGATGTGCGACACGCCCCGTTGGTTGAATCCTTTGTAGCCATCATTGCGTTCGAGATTCTCGAGATGCGAGCCGAGCGCGCCGGTGGCGCGGAACGTCGCCGCCTGATCAGCCGTGAGGTGGCCGTGAAGCACCAACGCGTCAAGGCGCGCCGCGCTCACCGGCCAGCGTTCGCCCGTGGTGAATGCTTGCTTCAGGTGCGGAAAATCAGTGAACGGACGCATCATGCCGACCCCGAGTTCGCCGAGCTGACGAGTCAGTTCATCGTGGGCGAAGGTGCATTCCAGGTGGTGCATGCCGGCTTCAAATATCGCCTCGCCATGCAGCGCGCACCACAAACCCACGGTCCCCAAGGTCTTTTCCGCATACACGGACGCTATTCCTGGGCTGAGCGGCGTGTGCGCGATATCGCCATCTGCCTCGGCTGGCGTCAGATCGACATCCGCGAACACCACGATCCCGGTGGCTGGATCTTCGAGCACCTGCGCTCCCCACCCGGCTTCGGCTCCGGCATGGAAATGTTCGCGGCAGCGGAGTCCGAGTTGTTCAAACCGTGAGATGAGGTGCGAAAACCACCGTCGCGATGAACGGTAGGTGTGATGATCGTGATTCGCCCAGCCCAGGCCGATCACATCCTGGCGACCTTTTTGGATCCGCGCGGCGCGATTGCGCTGTTGCCAGTAATCGCGCTCAGCGGCGAAAAATCGTGAACAGCTTTCCGCACGGCCGAGATCTGCGATGGCCGATGCGATCAACCGATCCAGCTCGGCAAAGCCCTCGGCAGGATCAGCGACCTGCCGCACCCGCCGCCGAAATGCTTCCTGGTGATGGAGCGCACGGTCAGGTGCACGCGGCGCAGCCAAGCCCGGTTCCGTCCAGCCATGGCGCTCGGCGACCCGCAATTCACAGCCGTTTTCAAAAATGAGCCGGCCTTGTCGAAACACGGCTCCCGGCGCACCTTCGAAAAAATCCATGTCCCCGGATCGGCGATAGGGCGCCCAAGCCGCCAGCGCATCGGCGACCGACTCCACCCGCAAAGTGACCAGGATGCCGTCGCTTGGTTTCAGATGAGGATTCGCAATCAGCGCCGGAAAACGCCCCCCTGGGTGGCGGTACACCGTGACCCCATGGCGTGACTCACCGCAGAAGCCGACCGCGCGCCACTGCGACTCAGCGACCGGGTCGGCGAGCACCGCGCAGGATTCAACCCAGTCGATCAGACGGGTCGCGGTGTGGCGTAAAAGCCGCTGCTGCAACGCCGCCACCGCCGGACAGCGCGTCATCATCGCAGCAAGCAGATCGGCAACGACCTGAGCTGCGGCAGGCTCTTTGGTCCACACGGGCTGCGTCCACACGGGCTGAGGATCCATGAAGGGAGGATACCACAAAGCCAACCGCTGTGGTATGCTCAGAGTGGGAGAAGTGCCATGCATCGAATCCTGCTTTTAGGTGCGGGCAAAATCGGCCGCGCCATCGCCAAGCTGCTCGCCGATAGCGGTGACTATGCGATCACTGTCGGAGACCTCGCGGCGCCTGCGCTGGCGCGCTTGGCCCACATTCCGCGAGTCACCACCCGGGTTGTCGACGTCGCCGACCCGGTTGCGTTGGCAGCAGCAGCAGCTGGCCACGACAGCGTCATCAGCGCTTGTTCATATGGCGTCAATCCCGGCATCGCGCGTGCGGCCTTGGCCGCGGGGGCGAGTTATTTCGATCTCACCGAAGACGTCGCGACCACTCGCATCGTGCGCGACCTCGCGACCCAGGCGCGACCCGGACAAATCTTCATGCCGCAATGCGGTCTCGCGCCCGGCTTCATCAACATCGCGGGACATCACCTGACGGTCGGCTTTGAGCGGCTCGATCAGGTGAAATTGCGCGTCGGAGCTTTGCCGCAGTTCCCGGTCGGTGAGCTAAAGTACAATCTGACGTGGTCGACCGACGGCCTGATCAACGAATACTGCAACCCCTGCGAAGTCGTGCATGAAGGCGAAAAACGTGAGGTTTTGGCGCTTGAAGGTCTCGAGCATTTCAGCATCGACGGAGTCGATTACGAAGCGTTCAACACCAGCGGCGGCCTGGGCACGGTGTGGGAAACCCTCGCCGGGCGAGTGCGTGCGCTGGACTATAAGACCGTGCGCTATCGCGGTCACCGCGACCTTGTTCACTTCCTGATCGACGAGCTGCAATTGCGTAATCGCCGCGATCTGCTGAAGGAACTGCTCGAACGGGCGGTCCCGATCACGCTGCAAGATGTCGTCCTGGTGTTCATCACCGTCACCGGATGGAAAAATGGCGTGCTGACCCAGGTCACCGATGCGCGCAAGATTTATGCGGCCGAATTATTCGGCGAGCCGTGGAGCGCGATCCAGATCACGACTGCTAGCGGCATCTGCGCAGTGGTCGATCTGCATCGGCTCGGGCGCCTGCCCGAGAGCGGCTTCGTCCGCCAAGAACAAGTCGATCTGCCTCGTTTTCTCAGCAATCGGTTTGGCGCAAATTATTCTGCCCATGCCCACGGCGTCGGCGAATTGCCGATGTGGAATCCGCCTTTGTAAAACTCGTGGACGGAGGATCCGATCATGCCTCAGCACCCCTTCACCCCGGCCGACACCCTCGTCTGCCGTTCGGCAATCGATGGCAGCATCATCACGACCGTGGCCGCGGGGGACATGTCCGCCGCGATCACCGCCGCCAGCCGCGCCTTCAACTCCTGGCGGTTGGTACCGGCACCAATACGTGGCGCATTGGTGCATCGGATTGGCGAATTGATGCGTGAAAAAAAAGACGAGCTGGCCACCGCCATCATGCGCGACATCGGCAAGACCCGCAGCGAGGCGCTGGGTGAAGTTCAAGAGTGCATCGACATGGCTGATTTTGCGGTTGGCCTGTCGCGCCAATTGCACGGCCTGACCATCGCCAGCGAACGTCCCGGACATCGATTGATCGAAACCTGGCATCCGCTCGGGCTGGTGGGAGTGATCACCGCGTTCAATTTCCCTCTCGCCGTGTGGGCGTGGAACGCGCTGCTGGCCTTGGTCTGCGGTAATCCGGTGGTGTGGAAACCCTCCGAAAAAGCCCTGCCGAGCGCGCTCGCCTTGCACGCCGTGGCGCACCAAGCGATCAAGGAATTGGGCCATGATCACGCCCTGCTATCGGTCGTCTGCGGCACGGCCGAGGCCGGGGCTGCTTTGGCGGCGGACCCTCGGGTGGCATTGGTGTCAGCCACTGGTTCGACCCGCATGGGCCGCCAAGTGGCGACGGCCGTCGCTGCGCGCTTAGGTCGCAGCCTGCTGGAATTGGGTGGCAACAATGCCGCGATCGTGACCCCCTCTGCGGATCTCGACCTGGCGCTGCGTGCGATCACGTTTGCCGCGGTCGGCACCGCCGGCCAACGTTGCACCACGTTGCGTCGCTTACTGGTGCATACCTCCATCTACGCCCAGGTGGTTCCGCGGCTGACATCGATCTTTGCCGCAGTGCGCGTCGGTGACCCGCGTGAGTCCGGGGTGCTCATAGGACCGCTGATCGATCACGTCGCGGTGTCCGCGATGCAGTCCGCGTTAAGCGATGCCTGCGCCCAGGGCGGTCGCGTTCACGGCGGCGAGCCGCTGACGTGCTGTGGCGAGGGCGCCTATGTCCGACCAGCGTTGGTGGAAATCGCTGCAAATGCCGCCGTGGTTCAGGAGGAAGTGTTTGCGCCCATCTTGTATGTGTCGGCCTATGAAGATCTGGCCACCGCGATTGCCGCAAACAATGCGGTCAGCCACGGACTTTCTTCGGCGATCCTGACCAACGATCTGCGCGAAGCGGAATATTTTCTGGCGCCCAATGGCAGCGACTGCGGCATCGCCAACGTCAATGTCGGCACCAGTGGCGCTGAGATCGGCGGTGCTTTCGGCGGTGATAAAGCGAGCGGCGGCGGACGTGAGGCAGGCTCCGACAGCTGGAAAGCCTACATGCGCCGAGTCACCAGCACGATCAACGGCAGCGGTGCCTTGCCCTTGGCACAGGGCGTAGTCTTCGACCTGACCGCAGGTTGACCATCGCACCCGCGCGGACGAGGGTAGACGCATGCGGCCGTGGCTGATCGATTTAGAGACCTGCCCATCGACCAGCACCTGGGCGTTGGAACACAGCGAGGCACTGGCCCACGGCGCCTGCGTCTGGACTCAGCGCCAGACCGCCGGTCGCGGCCGCAACGGCAGCCGCTGGCAGGCACCAAGCGGCGTGCTTACCGCATCTTTTGTGCTGCACCTCAAAACCGCGACTCCGCAATTGTCCCTCGCCGCTGGTTTGGCGGTGTGCCATGCAGTTGAGGACCTCTGTCCTGACCTGGTGATCGGTCTGAAGTGGCCGAACGATTGCATCCTGACCACCGCCGCCGGCCAAGCGGGCAAGCTGGCGGGAATCCTCTGCGAACGTCCGCAAGGCAGCCCCGGAAAGACCAGCGTGGTGGTCGGAATCGGCATCAACATCGATCCGCATTGGGCCGATGATCGCGACGCCATGCTGATGGCGCTCGGCCGCACCTATCCGCCGACTTCGCTGGCCGAACACACCGCGACTCCACCGCCGATGCTCGACCTGCTCGACGGACTCCGCCGCTATCTGCTTGAGGCAGCCGGCTTGCTGCAAGCCGAGCAATGGCACCGGATCGTCGACTCGTGGCGCACCCGCGATGTCCTGCATGGACGAGATCTGACGATCGCGATCGGCAGCGAACAGGTCAGCGGACGCGGCTCGGGCATCGACGACCAGGGCCGACTCTGCCTCGATCGCACAGACGGTCCGATGGCATTGACCAGCGGCTCGGTGATGCGCTGGTAACGTTGCCCACGTACCTCAGTCTAAGCCACCCCAGCCGCATACCCCGCGAGCAGCTTTTCGATGCGGCGGAAGACCTCGGCCATGGCGCGGTCGTCGGGCAGCAAGGTGATCCGGAAATGATCTTTGTACGGCACATTGAAACCGCGCCCAGGCGTTACCAGAACCTTGTATTTTTCAAGGAGGTCGAGGGCGAACTGCTGATCATCGAAGGTCGCTCCGGCGGCGCCAAGGCATTCGGTCTTCACCCGCAAGAACGCATACAGCGCGCCGTTGGGAATGACGCCATCGAGATACGTGCTGGCTTTCAGGCCGGCAATCAGCGCCCGTCGAGTTTCGTAGAGCCGACCTCCGGGTCTGGTCAGTTCGAGAATCGATTGATGGCCGCCAAGAGCCGTCTGCACCGCCCACTGACCAGGCACGTTGCTGCACAGGCGTAAGGCGCTCAGCAGATCGAGCGCCTGCAGGTAATCGCGGGCATGGTCCTTGGGTCCGGAAAAAGACAGCCAGCCGACCCGCCAGCCACAGGCGCGATAGACTTTCGATAATCCGCCGAAAGTCCCGCACAGGGTCTTGCGCACGAGTGTCGCCATCGGCGTGAACTCAGCGCCGTCATAGGTGATTTGATCGTAGATCTCGTCACTGAAGACCACCAACCCATGCTGTTCCGCGATGTCCGCGAGCCGGGTCAGCACCGCTTTGGAATACACCGCACCAGTGGGATTGTTGGGATTGATCACCACCAAAGCTTTGGTTCGCGGCGTGACCAGCGCCGCCACCGCCGCCGTGTCCGGCATGAAGCCGTCGGCCTCGGGGCAGGGATAATGCACCGCAGTGCCACCCGCGAGATTCGCCGCCGCCGTCCACAACGGATAATCGGGCGACGGCACCAGCACCTCATCGCCAGGCGACAGCAAACCGCGCAACGCCGCAATGATCAGCTCAGAACAGCCGTTGCCCATGAACACGTCATCGGCGGTGACATCCATCACCCCACGCGATTGCTGCTGCATGACCACTGCTTCGCGGGCCGGAAAAATTCCCTTTTGGTGGCTATATGCATCGGCTTGTTCGAGATTCTCGATCACCGCCTGACGCATCGTCTCGGGCGCCTTAAAGCCGAAAATTCCCGGATTGCCGATGTTGAGCTTGATGATCTCAGCCCCGGCTTTTTCCATTTCCAACGCCCGCTTGGCCAACGGGCCCCGGATCTCGTAACGGACATTGGTGAGGGTCGAACTGGGGGCGATGCGGGACAGAGGCATGATCGCGGCACGTTAACGGGCCGCGAAAATTTGCAGCCTCCTAAGAGACTTTCTAGCAATTCCTCTGGTCGGATACGGCGAAAATCAGCGGTGTCTGCGGCGTCAGACTGCGATCACGATGCCTCCAGCATCGCTTCACTTCGTCTTCCTGGCAGCCAACCGCTGCTTTTACCGTCTCCTTGGTCGGAATTGCTAGACAGTCTCTAAGCTTCCCCACGTTCATCCGTAGGCTCATCAGGACGCCCCTCCATGCCCCCGACTTCTCTCGACGGCTGGTTTTCAGCCGTAGTTGATCGCTATGAGCGTCCGCTCGTGGCCTATGCCCTGCGCCATGTGCACGATCTGGATGCCGCCCGTGATGCGGTGCAAGACGTGTTCATCAAGCTGCATGGCGAAGTCCTGATCGATCGGGCTGATATCGAGGGGCGTCTGGCGCAGTGGTTGTTCACCGTTTGTCGAAACCGCTGCATCGATCACCTCCGCAGTCACGCCGTCAGCCGAAAGGCCGAAGCCATGGATCTCGCAGCTCAACCCAGTGCCGCCGCACCGCCCAGCGCCGCCCTCGAACACGCCGAAGCCACCAGCCAGGTGCTCGCCGCTTTGAACCAGCTGCCGCCGCGCCAGCAAGAGGTCTTGCGCCTGAAATTCCACCACGACTTATCATACGCTGACATCGCGACGATTACCGCCTTGTCGGTGACCAATGTCGGTTTTCTCTTATCGACCGGACTGGCGACCCTGCGCCAGCAACTTGCCGGAGTTCAATCATGAATCTCACCCCCGATCAACTCACTGCCTATGCCCTGGGCGAAGGCACCGC
>JANYGY010000231.1 GCA_025362255.1 Planctomycetales bacterium | reverse complement strand
GGCCGACCGCACGTGGCCGCGCACGCTGAGTTCCTGGGTATGAATAGCTGCAGGCAGAGCAGCCGACACGACGCGATGATGACGGCGCTCATGGCGTGCTCCCAGGCGAGGCGGTCGACGATTCGGGCTGAGGTGGTGTCGCCTCTGGCTCGACGTCATCGTCAGTGGTTTGAACATCCACCGTGACCCCTCCTGGTCCGGGACCAGGCGCAGGCACAGCGGCCCCGGCAACTTTCTCCTGAGATCCAGGAACGTCCGACGTGGCACCGGCGGGTGCGGGGCCCGGAGATTCAGGTTCGACGACTTTGGGGACCACCCCATTCGCCCACTGCATGAACATCGACCCGGGAATCCGCCACGCGGCGGATCCACCGCTGACTGATACAAGACTGGGAAGTTGCCCCGCGATGGATGCCCCATCGCTCAAATGCACCGCAAAAGCCGCACCTTCACGGGCGCAGCTTTGGATTTTCGCGGTGGGTACATCCGTAAGAATCCCCGAAACCGACAATTTCACCTGGGCGTCGGCAAAACTTCCGGCGATCCGTTGATTGCCGGCAAGCACGAATCCGCGCCAGGTCGGCGGCAGCTCATCATCGAGGATCGGCATCGATTCCGGGGCGAGCCGCACCCGATCATAGCCACTGACCATCGTCAAAGAGACGGGCTTCACTCCGTATCGCGTGGTCGGCAGTGCCAAGGTGGCAATGGCGGGCACCGCGGTGATCATACTTCCATCATCGAGATGGATGTGCCACGCTGGACGCGGTTCTGTGATGCGCGTCAATTTGGCGATGTGCTCAAATGGGATATTCACGGCACCCCAGCTCGCGATCACCGGCAAATCCGGCAAGGTTCCGCTGACGGCCAACCGGGTCCCATCGACCAGTTTGAGAAATCCGACGGCAGCACCGGGCTGGCCATCAGTGGGCTCGTGACGCATGACCACGGCCTGCGACCGGGTCGGGTCAACCGGCAGACGTACGCCTTCGGATGAGGTCAATTCGATCGCACCGCTGATCGGGGTCGCGGGGTCAGCAACCAAGATCTCGCCGTTGCGCAGAAACAGACGCATCGCGCCCTCGACCGCGACCGAGGCGGCGATCTGGGCCAAGGGAACCGCACCATTGCCCAGGCGGGTCGCGATCTGCAACGGCCCACCCGTCAATTGTCCACTCATGCGTGCGCCCTCTCCACTATCGAGAATGAGGGTATCCACACTGCGGTCCTCGATCGCATAACGCTCGGCCAATTCCTGAACCAGTGGCAGACCGATGACGACCTCGGCAACCTGGCGCCAATTGTCGAGCTTGGTGCCGGCCGGCAGCTGCGGCTTGACCAATTTTCGCCGCCACACCGGCTTGATCGTATCGGCGAATTGAGACGCGTTCAGGGTACTGCGCTGGGCCATGAGATGCATCACCGTCATCCGGCCTTTCGGTGGCACCGTCATTGTCCACGTCACATTCAGGGTCCGGCCCCCCTGGGTTGACAGGGACGGTACGGCCGGGCCTTCGCCATCGCCCACCAGCCACAGCACACTTGGTCGGCTCTGCCCGCGCTGCTGTTGCACCGCGGCGAAACCAAGATTGCCCTTGGCGATCGCCCCACCGGAAAACGGCTTGCCATCGGTGGAAAACAATTGTGCATTACCGCCAAGATTGGTGTTCACCTTCAGGGTGCACGGCACGGCTTTGGCCGTCGGATTCGTAATGATCTCCAAGTAGCGGATCCACGCCCGTTGCGGGTCGAGACGAATACGCCGGGTAACTTCTAAATCTCCTGCTTTACCGATGAGCACGTACTCGTGGCCATCACTGGTTTGTTTGCGCTGGCTGCAACTCCAACCGTGCCCCGCCACCTCGGCGGTCATGGCCGTATCAAAACAATCATTACTACCATCGTTTAATTGACCGTCCGGAGTCACGTCCCACAGCATCCCCTGGCCGTCGGTCAGCGGCGCCAGGGCGGAATCGGTCAGCACCTCTGCTGCCGAAACCTCAACCGACCACACCAAAGCCCACATGAATATCGAATGTCCGGCAACAGAGACAAAGCGCATGCAACGGTTCCTTGGCGTAAATCGGAGATCAGGACCTATCCCGGTATTCCATGGTAGTCGATCTTGTCAATCACTGGGCACCTAAGAGAAACGCACCGCACCGATCAAGGTTCACAGCAGTTGGTTCGGTGGGCCGCGCGATCCTGGAGAGACCGCCACCATGGTCATCCAGGTGAGCGCAGCGAACTCACGAAAAATGATCTATTCACTTATTCTAGATTTTTTTTGAATTCCTGACCGAGGAAGAAGCCTTGGCTGCATCGGCCGCGCGCCACAAATACCACGCGGCCGCTGAGCGCCAAGGCCGGTAAAGTTCCCCCAATGGCAGCAGCACTTTTGCCGTCGGCATGATCGGCAAGCCATAGGCAATGGCATAGCCATTGCGCACCCCGAAGTCATCGGTGGGCCAAACATCAGGTCGACCCAGTCGAGACATCAACATCATCTCTACCGTCCACCGGCCGACACCGCGCACAGCGATCAATCGGGTGATAATCTCGTCATCACTGAGCGCCGCGAGAACCCGAGTGGTTGGCACCACACCTGCCAATGTTTTGGCGGCAAGATCATGCAGGGCCGCAGCCTTGGAGCCGCTGAATCCATCCGCCCGCAAGGCCTCGACCGGCACCTTCAGGAGTTCAGCCGGCGTTGGCATGCGTTGACGCGGAAAGCGCGCACACAACCGCCCAAGAATGGTGGCCGCCGCCTTGCCATGTAATTGTTGATGCGTGATCGCGCGCACCAAAGCCGCGAATGGCGTCGCCGGATCAGCGGTCAGTCCACACGGCCCGTGAGTGTGGACCAAAAGATTCATTACCGGATCGCATGACGAAAGATGACGAGCAGCGGCAATGAGGTCCATGACCTGACATTAGCAGGCCGTAAAAAATCGCAGCCTGCGGGGGTGTGGAGGGCGATGAGAAACACGCACTCACTGCAAAGTGAATAAACGGAGCGCGAAATTATCGCGCTAGAAAACATGCGGGCCTATTTTTCACCCCGAGTTGACAAGCTTTTGGCCCACAATTAAAAATCGCTGATGTCTTTCTCAACCACCATTGACCCATGTGAAATCACATTATTTTTCTGTCTGAAAGAGGAAGTTGCAGCCCAGCTCGAGGGTTGCACAAAACCCGGAATGGCGTGTGTCATTCCGTCATGACATGCGCCTTGTTGCTGGGGAATATTTCACATTCCTGTGCAGCCTCAAGTGTAATGAAATCATTGCCTTTGATTCAAGTAGATCGAACGATTTTTTTAATTTTTATAACATCGCAACATACGTTTAACAGATGAGATAGGGCTTGCTGAACAAACCTGATTCCACCTTCACGCGGTACGAGCGCGCATCCCCATCCGCGCATTTATGCCCGCATGTAGATTGCAGAATCTGAGAATAAGCCTGAGCCACTGTTGAACGATGTCGGTGTCGGCAGAATCCATGAAGAGCCAAAGAATCTTGGCGAGATTCAGGACAAGAAATGCGATGGCGATGACGGATTCGCTGGTGTGGGCGAGTTTGGCCATGACGCGGTCGAGGCCGTAGCGACGTTTGAGGACGCCAAACACCC
>JANYGY010000219.1 GCA_025362255.1 Planctomycetales bacterium | reverse complement strand
GAGCGGCAGTGGGCGATATTCGCGACCATGCATTGGTCTGAGCGACTCGCTCTTGGTCTGCAGATGTCGGAGCTTGCCCTGAGGCAGCGGCGGGAGCGCTTGCAACGTCAATTCCCCCACGCTGATGCCAAAGGTATTTCGTGGGCGGTGGTTCGAGAGATTCTTGATTTGGAATCGAGCACTCAGCCGGTCCCACGATGATGGAGGGGATGCACGCATTATTGGATGGAATCGATCATATCGGCGCGTCGTGGATGCTTGGGGGTTCGGTGGGGGCGATGTGTTACAGTGAGCCGAGGTCGACCTTGGACGTTGACTGCATGCTTTCGCTCGAGCAAAAGCACGTCGACCGCATTGTTGAATCTTTTCCCGAGAACGATTTTTATGTCCCACCAGTCTCCGTATTAGCGCATGAAATCCGCCGCGGTGCGGCTGGATCTTTCTCCATTATTCATCTCGCCTCGGGCTTTAAGGCTGATTGTTACCCCTGCGGACAAGACGAGTTGATGCACTGGATCTTGTTGCGCATCGCGCGGTTGCCCGTGGGCGGTCGCCTTACCCCGGTAGCCCCGCCCGAGTATATTATCAGTATGAAGCTGCGGTTTTTTGCGATGAGCGGGCAGGATAAGCATTTACGCGATATTCGTTCGATCGTGCGGTTGCTCCCAGAGCTTGATGTCTCGGTGGTGACCCAATGGGCCTCTCGATATGGGGTTTCCGATGCCTGGATGTTGGCCCGCACCTTGCGTTGAATAATTATCTTATCGGCGGCATGGGCCTCGATGCACTGGGATTTGAGGTCACGGCGTTGCGGCACGCGCATTTTTTCATTGACACGTAAAATGGTCATCCACTGTGCCGCGCTCATGCGCAAAGGGTTTACGTTCATTGAGTTGTTCATAGTTGTTGGAATTATCGTCGCATTTTCGTGTATAATGGTGCCGGTTTTCCAAACGATGCGTCGTGCGGCGACGGCAACGGCCTGTGCTAATAATCTTCACCAAGTCGGTTTAGCGTACATTGCTTATGCGTCCGACTGGCAGGGTCGTTATCCGGCCATTTCCAACTTGTCGAAATCCACGCTGGATGGCTGGTTTTTGCGTATTCCAGATTATCTCGAGGTGCTGAAAGCGCAGAATATCATGCGGTGCGCCGGCCAGCCAATTACGTTAAGCGGTCAAAATGTTTCGGTTTTTACGAATGCCTGTCCCAAAAGTTTCAAGATGAATCATTTCATCGGTGCTGATGGCCGGCCTCGGTACCTCATTGCGAGTCGCATGGTGGACGCACCTGACGTATTGATGTTGGTTGATGGCGTATGCACTGACACGGGCATGGGACAATGGGGCACTGCCTATGCATCGGGGGTGACGGACGATCGTCATCGGGGTTACGTCAATGGACTCGCCTGCGATGCGGCAACGCTGCTGCGCTCGCCCGCACCGGCGGATTGGAACAAAGTGTTCCGCTGGTTGAGCCTCGGTTGGTAAAATTAGCCGACTAAATCGGCCTTGATTTCGAATGGGTTCATACAGACTCTTTGCAAGTCTATGTCTGATATCTCCGAAGATCGTGGCTTCAAAGCGTTGTTCGTCGCCTACCCCTTGGCCACCATCGAGGTTTTTGCGCCGGATCTGATCACGGAACGAGGGGTGCCGGTATCGGTCGTACCCCTGCAGCAAGAGAGTGCGCGTCCAGATCTGGCTGATCCTGCGCGATTCACGGATCTGGCTTTGTTGGCGACATGGGCGAATGGCACGCAAGCGGTGGTCGTGCTGATCGAACATTGGTCCAGTACCTCCAAAATCGATTTACCGCGCGTCTTGTGGTACGCGGCTGATCTTGGTCTGCGACATCCCCACGCCGTGGTGTATCCGATCATCTTCATCACCGACGCGACTGCCCAGGTGACGCTCGGAAGCCTTGAACATCGGGTTGGAGGAGTGGTCCGCCTCGCGCTCCATGCTCATGTCATGCGCTTGGGCCCCGCTGACGCCGTGCGTCTCGCTGGTCTGCACACGCGGGTCGCAGCGGTGTTACAGATTCTAGCCTTGCGGGACGTGCGCGCTGCCGTCGAGCTGGTGATCGCGGCGTTGACCGCCAGCAGCCGGGCACCGGGCCCGCCTCGGGACGTTGATCGTTTCCTTCCCTTTATGCAGAAATTGGCCAGAATGAGCATGGTCGAAGAACAGCAATTCCGCAGTCGACTCGCCGAGGAGCGCTCCATGGGTAACATTCTCACCGAATGGCGTGAACAGGCCGAGGCAGAAGGCCGTCAAGCCGGGCTAACCGCTGGCCTGGAGGCTGGCATGGAAGCCGGAAAAGCTGAGGCAACGGTCGTGATCATTCGCGATTTGGTGCAACGTGGCCTATTGACGATCAACGGTGCCCGTGACGAAGTGTTGCGCTTGGTGACTCAAGGATTGCTGACGCCAGAGCAGGGCGAGGAATCGCTGCGTCGTATCGGTTGAGGTGGGCCTCAGTCCCCATGTCGCCAGGTCCTGTCCCACATCATTCTACCGTCACCGATTTCGCCAGATTGCGCGGCTGATCGACATTGCAGCCGCGCCGCTTTGCCACGTGATAGGCATACCGCTGCAGCGGCAAGATGCTGAGAATCGGCTGGAGCGCTTTGGCGCGTGCTCGCTCGATCGGAAAAACGTGATCGCAAAGGTCGTGCAGATGGTGGTCGTCTGCATGGCCGACCCCGATCAGGCGACCATGTCGAGCCCGGACCTCTTGCAGATTCGATAACATCTTTTCGTAAGCCTCATCGTGCGGACAGAGGCAGATCACGGGCAAATGGGCAGTGACTAGGGCGATCGGCCCATGTTTGAATTCACCGGCGGGATAGCCGTTGGCGTGGATGTAGGCGATCTCCTTGAGCTTTAGCGCGCCTTCGAGCGCCGTCGGATGTTCGCCGAGGCGGCCCAGAAAAACGCTGGCGTCTGCCGGGGCAAACAACGCAGCGGCTTCACTGACCGCGTTTTCGCAGCCTGCCAAAGTGTTTCGAACCTGATCCGGCAGCGTGCGTAGGTCTTCAAGAATGGAGGCCTCGGCGCTGGGCGTCAGCAACCCTTTCGCCTTGGCCAATTGCAACGCGAACAGATACAATGCGAGAACCTGTGCGGTGTAGGCCTTGGTCGAGGCCACGCCGATTTCGGGGCCGGCGAATAACGGCATCACGCCGGAGGATTCGCGGGCGATGGTCGAGGACATGACGTTGACCAGGGCGATCACCGGCAGTCCGAGGCGCTTGGCCAATCGCACACTGGCAAGTGTGTCGGCGGTCTCGCCCGACTGGCTGATCGCCACGGCGAGACCGCCGGGAATCGCCAGGGGTTTGCGATAACGGTATTCGCTGGCGACTTCGACTTCGACCGGAATTCCGGCGAGGTGTTCAATAAAGCGTTTAGCGAGCAGGGCTGCATGCCAGCTCGTGACGCAGGCGATGAAGGTCACGTGGCGCACCGTCGCGAGGTCGACGCCCAGGTCCGGCATCACCAAATGATCGCACCCGGCGAGCACCTGGATGCGGCTGGCCAGAAGCCGTTCGAGCACCGTTGGCTGCTCGGCAATCTCTTTGGCCATGAAGCTGTCGAAGCTGCCTTTGGTCACGGCGTCAGCGCTGATTTCAATCCGCGCAAACGTCGCCGTGACCGGCGCACCGGCAAAAGTGCTGATCTCTACGCCCGTGTGTGTCACATCGGCAAGGTGCCCATCGTCGAGATGCAGCACGTGATCGGCATGCGGCAACAAGGCGGGGATGTCGGAAGCCAACATCATCGCCTCGGGGCCGCGCCCGATCAGCAACGGCGATCCCTGCCGCACGGCGATGATGCGCTCGGGAAAATCAGCGAAAATCACTGCAAAGGCAAACGATCCGGTCAGGCGTGGGATGACCGCGCGCACCGCTAACAGCGGATCGCCCCCAGCATCTGCGGTGTGGGCATAGGCCTGCGCGATCAGGTGTGGAATCACCTCGGTGTCGGTCTGACTGCGAAACACCACCCCCGTCGCCTGCAGTTCTTTGCGCAAGGCATCGTGATTTTCGATGATGCCGTTGTGCACCACCGCCACCCGGCCAGCGCTCGATTGGTGCGGATGACTGTTGATCTCGGTCGGTGCGCCATGGGTCGCCCAACGGGTGTGCGCGATCCCGGCATGTCCGGCAGCGGGTTCGGTTATGAGCTTTTGCGCCAAATGTTCGAGCGTGCCGGCGGCTTTTCGCACCACGATCTTGCCCTGATCCAGCAGGGCCATGCCCGCTGAATCATACCCGCGATATTTCAAACGTTCGAGCGCGACCAGCAAGATCTGATCGGCGTTGTGGGGTCCGAGATAACCAGCGATTCCGCACATGAGGACAAGTCTCGATCCTCAGTCCCAAACGCCAAGGGACAGCCGCTGGCAATCGCGTTCGAAGCATCACCATCCGCAGCCCAATTCAGGATAATCCACGGAGCTTTTTCATGCCCACGCCCAATTCCTATTTCGCCGGCAAGGTTCAATCGCTGGGGTATGAGCGCCATGGCCGCAAGCAGACCGTCGGCGTGATCGAGCCGGGTGAGTACCATTTCAATACCGACGCCGCCGAGCGCATGACCGTGATCAACGGTGAGTTACAGGCCAAGTTGCCCGGTGCGACGGCGTGGGTCGTGTACCCGGCTGGGACTAGTTTCGAAGTACCGGCGAAGTCCGGATTCGACGTGAAGTCGACGGTGTCGTCGGCGTACTGGTGCGAGTTCATCTGATGCCGCGGATTGCCGCCGTGATCTACGATCACGATGGCACGCTGGTGGATTCCTTGGCGGTGGTGGTCGAGGCGACCAATACCGTCCTGCGCGCGCGTGGGCTGGCTGAACGGCCGGCGACGGAAATCGTCAAAGGCATGGCCCTGGCCACGATTCCGCGCATGGGGATGCATGCCCAGGTGACGGATCCGAAGGTGCTGGCGCAGCTCGCCGATGAATTTTACGTCGTCATGCATCGCCTGCCGCACCTGTGCCGTCTGTATGCCGGGGTGCCTGACCTGATCGCGGAGGTTGCCGCGCGCGGCCTGCCGCAAGCCCTGGTCAGCAATAATTCCGGGACCTTCATCCGCGCCGCCATGGAGTATCTCGGCTTCGCGCGATCGTTCACCGTGATGCTGGGCGAAGACGATTGCCCAGCGCCCAAACCGGATCATCGCGGGGCGCTGCTCGCCGCCGCGCGCTGTGGCGTGGCCCCGGAATCGTGTCTGTTTGTCGGTGACAGCCCGGCTGATTGCGCGGCGGCGCAAGGCGCCGGGATGCGCGTGATCGGGGTGACCTGGGGCATCCACGAGCGCACTGAAATGGCGGCGATGGGCTTTGATGCGTTGATTGATGAGCCGCGTGAATTGTTGAGTTATCTTCAATAAAATTGGGTTTTTGAAATATTTCAGCCCGGGCAAATGAATCGCTAAGGAATTTCGCGGTCAGACGTAGACTCGTTACTACTCACGAGGGTTCTGCCATGCGCGCCATTGTTCCATGTCTTTTCACCATGTGCCTGGCCGCCGCCGAGCCGGCGCCAGAAATTCCGGTGACCACGGTGGTGCTTTACTCGAGTGGGGTCGGATATTTTGAGCACCAAGGCTCGGTCGATGGCGCGGCGCAGGCGCAGTTGCGCTTCAAGACCGGGCAGATCAACGATGTGCTGAAATCGCTGGTCTTGCAGGATCTTGGCGGCGGCACGATCGGCACGGTGGTCTATCCCAGTCAGGATCCGCTGGATAAGACCTTGGCAAGTTTCCAGGTTGATCTGCGCGGCAATCCGACGCTCGCCCAGGTGCTTGGCCAATTGCGCGGTGCGGCGGTGCAGGCCACCTGGCAAACTGAAAAGATCAGCGGCACGATCGTCGGCGTCGAAAGCCGCACCCGGCTGCTGAACGACAAGCAGACGATCGTGGTCGCAGTGCTCAATCTGCTGACCGCCACTGGCCTGCGTCAGATCGCTTTGGATGAGGTCACGACTTTGGCGTTGAGCGATCCGAAATTGCAGAACGAATTGAGTCGGGCACTGACCGTGGTCGCGCAAGCGCGCGATCAGGACAGCAAGCCGGTCGACCTGCGTTTCGAAGGTCAGGGCAAACGCTCGGTGCGCATCGGGTATGTGGTCGAAACTCCGTTGTGGAAAGTCAGCTACCGCCTGGTCATGCCTGAGCAGGGAAAAACCCAGGCCGGCCTGCAAGGGTGGGCGATGGTCGACAACCAGACCGACAGCGATTGGACCAACGTCAAACTCTCGCTGGTCAGCGGCCGGCCGTTGTCGTTCATCCAGGATCTGTACCGGCCGCGCTATTTGCCGCGCCCAGTGGTCGAGACGCAGGATGAGGTCACGGTGCGACCGCAGGCGTATGACGGAGCGATGCCAACGGCAGTGAGCGCGCTTGCGGCTGCGCCAAAACCTGATGCACCGGGGAGGTCGTCTCGTCAAAAAGGAATCAGCAACGGGTTTGCAGCACCGGATGCCGAAATGGGTGGCATAGAATTCGACAAGCCCATGGACATCGCCGCCTCCGTCCGCTCGCGCGCCAAGGGCGAAGAAATCGGTGCCTTGTTTCAATACAACGTCACCGATGTCACCTTGCCCCGCCAGCGTTCGGCGATGCTGCCGATCGTGACGGCGGCGGTGCAGGTCGAGCGGGTCAGCATCTACAATCAGGAGGTCCACGCCAAGCACCCGCTCAACGGCGCGTTGGTGACCAATTCCACCACCAATCATCTGCTGCAGGGGCCGGTGTCGGTATTCGATGGCGGGGCTTACGGCGGTGACGCGCAGCTGACGCAGTTGCCTCCGGGCGAACACCGCTTGCTCAGTTACGCGATCGATCTGCCGGTGACCGTCGATCCGCAGGGGCAGCGCAACGAAAGCCAGATCATCGCCGGGCGGATCGTCGACGGCGTGCTGTGGGCAACTCAGGCACGGGTCGCGACCCAGGAATTCCGCTTCGTCGATTCCGCGGATCAGCCGCGCACAATCGTCCTCGAATATCCGCGTCGCGATGGCTGGACGTTAAAAGACACGCCCGCGCCATTTGAGAGCACCGACACCGTGCATCGTTTCAAAGTCGCGGTCGCGGCGGGTAAAAATGCAACGTTCACCGTTCGCGAGACGCGCACCGAACAAGAGACGTTCGCGATCTTCGATCTCGATGGCGACGCATTGCTGCACTACACCCAGACCTCGACGATTTCGCCCAAGGTCCGCGCCGCGCTGCAGCAGGCAGCTCAGCTCAAGGCCCAGGTCACCGAGGCCGAACGCACGCGCACCGTCAAGCAGGCCGAACTGCAGGCGATCGCCCAGGATCAGGCGCGTCTGCGTGAAAACATGCGCACCGTCCAGAGCAATCAGAACAGCGCCTATTACCAACGGCTGCTCACCAAGCTCAACGATCAGGAGACCAAGGTCGAGGCCCTGCAGTCCGAAGTCGACCGCCTGCAGGTCGACGCCGAAACCAAGCGCAAGGCCCTGGTCGATTTCCTGAGCAAGCTGTCGGTTGAGTGATCGCGTTGATCTGACAAGAGCAGGTCATGAATAGCGATCTGCTGAATCAACCATGGGTGCTGTCGGGGCTGCTGTTCGCCGGTGGCGTGGTGCTGGGCTGGATCATCGATCGGGTGCTGCGCGTATGGCTGCTGCGCTGGGCGCTGACCACTCCCTGGCACGGCGACGAGGTGCTGCTCAATGCGGTGCGTGGCGTCACCTGGCTGTGGGTGTCACTGATGGGTCTGCATCTCGCGGTGCGCTTTTCGCCAATGCATCCCGATCTGGTAAGCCTGCTTCATCGTACCAGTGAAGTGTTGTTGATCTTGTCAGTAACCCTGGTGTTGAGTCGGATCGTCACCGGCGCCTTCGCCGTGTATGCGGAGCGCATTTCTTTTCGTGGTTCGGCAACCGTGGTCCCGTTGCTGGTGCGGGCGATGCTGTTCACCATCGGCGGTCTGGTGGTTCTGCAGACCGAGGGAATCTCCATCGCCCCGATTCTGACCGCGTTGGGCGTCGGTGGATTGGCCGTGGCCCTCGCC
>JANYGY010000213.1 GCA_025362255.1 Planctomycetales bacterium | reverse complement strand
GAACGTGAGGTGATGCACACCGACTTGCGTGCCGTTGATACCGGCGACGCTGAGCGTCAGGATCACGCTGCCAGTCACCGGCAGGCTGATCCCAAGGAAACACCCCGCGCCCGCCTGCGGGAATGACGACTGCCATCGCGTCACAGCGACGGTGATCGTGGAGGAAACCGGCGGGTTGTGCGGCGGCTTCACCCCAGGCGAGCCTCCCGAGGCCGGGATGCCCGCGTAGATGAGCGGATCATAGACCGGCGTCTCCGGCGAAGGCGCGCCGCTGCCTGTGCCGCGCGAAGGCGGGATCGGCACTCCGAGCGGCGGCGTCGGGACCGCGCTCGCGGGATCGGTCCACGGATCCGTCGTCCAGTCGCGGCGGGCAAACTCCGCCACGCCGAAGTCCCCACTCCACGGTGCGAGTGTGGAGGCACCCTGCACGATGCGTGCAAAGGCCAGATTCGTCGCCCATGCGGGCTGCACGAGCCACGCCTTCATGTCCATCTGCCGCACGAGCCATCGCCGCCATTCCGGCAGCCGGATGGCCGTGCCGGCATCGAGCAGGTCTGCGGCCTGCGGCCATGTGAGGTTCGATGACATGTCAGGATCAGGGAAGGTTGCGCTCGATCGTCGCGAGGAAGTTCAGCGACTTCCCGGCGAGAGAAGACGGCCCTACCGCGAAGGGATTGATCTCCGCCCACGTGATCTCCGCGATGCCTTCGCACAGCTCACTGCGCGTGAGCGCATCGGCTGCAGGCGTCGAGTCATCGGCAGGCCCGTCGAAAGGCAGCGCATCGTTCGCGACCTGCACATAGAGCCGGTAGAAGGCGGAAGTGCCGGTGCCATACTTCCGCCACGTCGTGCCGCTGAGCAGCGGCCCCGGCTGCGTCTCATCGGCTTTGAAGCCGAAGCCCATCGCCGTGAGCGCGAGGTCTGCCACGACTCCGCCGCGCACGAAGGTGATCTGCAGGATGCGATCACTCGCGAGCTTCAGCAGCGCGCCGAGCTTTGCATCACCGCCAACCACGGTCACTGCGAGCGTGTCGAGATCGATCCGCACGTCGAGCGCCGTGCTCGGCGGCGTCGCCGCAGAGCGCCGGATCTCGACTGCGAAGAACGCGGGGTCGGACGGACCGTCCGAGTTGCTCGCCACGACGCGCACCTGGAAGAGCCCAGGGAAGATCGCCGCGCCGCTGATGCGGCCTGTGACTGCATCGAAGGTGACGCCGCTCGGCAGGCCCGTGATGCTCCACGCAGTCGGGTCGTTGCTAGCGCCGGGAGCGATCTGCCATGCCTCCCATTGGAAGAAGTCCGGGATGCTCTGATCGAGAAGGATGACGGGTGCGGCCATAGGTTAGAGGGTTAGGAGATGCTGATGCCGAGGATGCCGCTTGCGGGCGGGAGAAGCTGCCAGCTCACCCAGCCGCGGGCCGCGACACTGTCCTGAGTGTCGAAGTCCACCAGCAGTGCGCGCAGTCCGAAGTTCGGCGTCTTCGGCGGCCCGCTGGAGGCGAGGATGCGGTTGTAGAGCGCTGCGTTCGCGGTGATGCCATGCGCAGCACGCGCGATCGTCGCGCCGAGCTGGTGAGTCGCGAGGCCGGGCGTGAGGATGAGCGGCGTGCTCACGATGGGCGTGGCCGTGTTCCAGAGCACGTCGCGCAGATTGCGCGCAGTCGCCACGGCGGCGAGCTTGAAGGTGTCCGTCGTCGCGTCGCGCACGACATAGAGCGTGGCCGCGGCGACTCCCGCAGGCAGCGTGCCCGTCGTGGAGAGCCACACCACGTCGCCACTCGCGAGGCCATGCGCCGCGAGTGCGATCACATCGGTCGAGGCGTTCACGGTGAAGGCTCCCACCGCGCGCCCTTGCTCGGTCGTCGCGGTGTGCGTGCCGGTGCCGGTGCCGGTGATGTCAATGGCCGCCGCCGTCGCATCGGCATCGCGCGGCGCGGTGCCCTGCTCGATCACGAAGACCCACTGCGCATCGCTGTTCGCGCCGATGAGCTGCAGCGCGAGCTGGAGGTTCACTGTGAGCACAGTGCCGACTCCGAACATCAGCTCGCTGATGAACTCCTCGAAGAGCACCAGCTCGAACGGCATCGGGAAGTAGCTCGTCGTCGCGCCGTGCCGCCGCGCTGGCCAGAGCATCCGCCCGTCGCTCGCGACGTTGCCTGCCGCGGGAGCCGTCGAGGTGCGGATGGCGCCATAGCCCGGCACGAGCACCGCACTGCCGCCGACGAGCCACACGCTGTTCGCCGCGGGAGTTGGAAGCGGCGACGGCAGACCGGTGATGGTGGCCGTGTGGACTGCAGGGAGCATGAGCGGCGCGTGCTTCGAGAGCTTCGCGGTGTCCGTCTCCGTGGTGAAGAGCACGCCCTTCGCCGGCGGGAACTGGATCGTGAACGCGCCCTGTGCGAGCGCCGTGTCCGCGATGCTCGCCCGCGAGGGAAGCAGCGCGCTGAGCTGCCCGATGATCGTGCCGATGCCCGCGCGCCAGTCGTTCAGCCCTGTCACCTGATCCATGCCGATGGTGAGATCCGTCGCAAAGCTCGCGATGCTCTGCGCACTCATCACGATCACCAGCCACGCGCCCGCCGACGGCGCAGTGCCGACCGCGGTCACCGTCACCTGGTTCGCGTTGTTGATCACCACAGTGAAGTGTGTGCCCTCAATGAGCTGCGCGCCGCTGAGCTGGCTGTTCACGAAAGTCCGCACCACCAGCGTGCCGAGCCCGTGCGTGATCGCAAACACCGTCGTGCTCCCGTCGCCGATGGTCTGCGGGTAGAAGTGCTGGCCGGTGAGCGTCTGCGTGGCGTCATACGCGAAGTAGCGCTTCGGCGAGAGCGGCTGCAGCCAGTGGATCTGCGGCACTTCCTCCAGCTCC